>USSR01000254.1 GCA_900557355.1 uncultured Bacteroides sp. | reverse complement strand
GGCGGGCATGAGTACGCGCATACTCACGTATTTTAGTAATGACACGAGTCCAGGAATCCCGTTCCGGATCATTCATTCCAATCAACTCGATCTGCCCAAGATGAAAAGCCTCGCAACCGACATTGATGTAAGAACAAGCAAGATAATAGAACCAAAGTTGAGTTTCCTGTCGACTAATATCCGGTACACTACTGCCTTTACGCCAATGATCGACCAGAAGCCCTTCTTTATTCAGCATATCAACATAAGAAAAGTTACGTGATTCAACCGGCAATCCATACCCCTTAAACACCCAATCGGGTATCTTCACCTGATTCACCTCCTCTGTAACGATCTCAAACAGGCACCCCTGAAGGATTATATCAGGGTCATAGGCGTGCAATTCACCAGCAAATGCTTTCGCTTTACTCCAGAATTCAGGTTTGTTCAACAAGCTTTCGCCTCCCCACCGGTAAATGGAACGACCGATAAACTTTGCTCCGATATCCTTGACCATACGCATATCATCGGCATGATAAGAATACACTCTACGTCCTTCCGGTTTATCTGGCATCAACAGATAGACCATTGTAATGGAACGCTCCAGATAATTTTCCAACACCTGCCGGGAAATGCCTCTCTCATCGAAACTGTACTCCTTCCCCTGCCCCCACATGGAACAAGGGCAAAAGAGAATCAATATAATAAAATTATATATAATATTTTTCATAATAGCCAGTTAATAGGTTTACCAAGCACTCCGTTCCCGATAGAAGGGTACCGGTTCGGATGTATACTCTATTTGTTTGGTCAGGTAAGGCAACACACGCATTTCCGTAATCGGTTCGGTATCATAGTTCTGATTACCGGTCAGCGTTGCAGCGAATAAAGCGATACCTGCATCTTTGGGCAGAACCAGCATTCGGGCATTTGCCGGAATATCTAAACATACCTTGTACAGATAAGCAAAGTTATAAGAGTCATTTCCTTTGTGTGCACTATGTTTATGATTGGCAATATAACCGATAGAAGCATCTTTGATATATCCCTCACTTTCGCCTTTCCATCCCCACTGTCCATAGAAACCGGAATAATAAGGTACATTTACCTGATAAGGCTTATCATCCACCAGGAAAGTAGCCCGACGGTCATCCTTTACAGAAGTCACCAGAAGAAATAGTTTATCCATGCCATGATGCTCAGGCAAAAGAATGGTATCCCCATTCGCCCGGACGTAATTGAAAATAGCAGGATCATTCTGTATACTGAATTCAACCCCATCCGAAAGGATCTTTTCGGGCATCAGTTCGGCTGCCAGTGAATTACCTTGCCTGTCGAAATTACCAGCACGATTAAACTCATCAGTTGTTAAGGCTACCGCATTATAGGGCAGTTCCAATGGTTGGCATTCAGGAACCGTCAGCAAAGGCTTTTGTTTGAATGTAACCCTAAATGTGCGGGGTTGAAAAGCTTTACCACTGACTATCAACCTATTACCAGAGAAAGTAACTTCACCTTTTTCTTCCTCTATTCCGTTTACTTCTTTGGCATTTTCAATATCAGATGCAAACTCTATATAAGCTTGATCGTAAGAACTGCCATAGATCTCATTGATACGAACAATATATCCGCGTCCATCTTCCGCTTTTTTAATAGCTTTCACAGCAACCTGAGGACGGTCTGTACGGGCAAATGAATAAAAACGCCCCAATTTACCCGCATGCTTAGTAGTGGTAAAAGCCAACAGGGGCTGATTGAAATTCTCCGCCTTCCAGGCAATGCCTGCTTGAGCAGCATCCTCTTTATGTCCCACAATGGCATAACGGAAAGCATGATGTCCATGATCCTGATGATCCTGATATGTATAATGCTTACCGGGTTGAGGAGTATGGAGCAATGTCAGACGGATGGTATTATTATCAGGCTTATCCCATCCATATTTAGATTCATTCAAAATGGAGATGCCATAAGACGCATCATCGGCAGTCAAGTCGGCCCACTGATGTCCCAGTACCTCAAAAGAGTTCTCGATATTGTTGCCGCGCTTCACATAACCTAAACCCAAGTCATAAGTAGCTTTTTCATTGGAGATTGTGGTTGGAAACTCTGCTTTCAGCAAAGCTTTCTTTCCTTGCCAGTCAAATTCGTTACTGATCTCAATTCTATCATCCTCGGCTCCATCCGTTAACGTGATATATTGTACAAACCTAGAATCTTCATGAGTACGTTCCACACGTAAAGATGCTCTCAACGGTCCATTCTCTGCCACGGTAATTTTAACATTGTCCGTGATGGAAATACTCGGCCCATCCAGAACTTTCTTATAAATTTCCCAAGCCGGATAATCAGTAGAAAGATTTTCCGTAAACATCATCAGACGGAACGGCTTACCGGTTTGCACCAGTTCACGATTATTCTTTTTATCAAAAATGGAAGCAATGTCACCCTGTTCATTCAATGCTATCTTATAAATAGTGTTTTCAAGAGTTCCGTTCTTTGCCAGCAGTTTTCCGGAAGATGAAGTTCTTCCCGGTTGAATGCTATATACTGAGAAGCTAAGTGGATCTACTTGCGCTACAAACAAAACCTCGGCTATTCCATTCTCCCAAGAAATCAACTGTGCAGGCATATTTTCCCCTTTCTGAGAGGTTACTTTAATTCCTGACGGTCGTTTATCCATCTTAACCGTAGCCTTCACCACATCTCTCCGACTGGAAGCTACAAAATTATAAACCACAACCGGCATCCCTTTTACTTTGGTATCCAAAGCACGACTCACTGCCCCCACTGCTGTAGTAATGGTTTCTGCAAAACGTGTCTGAGCTATCAGTTCATCATTCCAGGAGAAAGTGTATGATTGCGGAATACTGGTTCCCGTCAGGTCGTCGTGAAATTGATGCCACAGGAAACGCTGCCAGTTTTCACGCAAAGCATCGGAAGGATATTCCAAACCTCCCAATGTTTCCGCCACTACAGATGCTCTTTCGGCTGCATCCGCCAAGTGTTCGTTCCGTCGGTTGAAATGTTTCATTGCAGCCTGCGAAGTGTAGCACCCCACTCCATGCACATCCATCAGCAGTTCTCCGTCATAAACGGGTAGTTCGGGATGCTTTTCAAAAGGATAATAATCTTCATATATTTGTCCGGCTTTGGCACTGATAATTTCTAACGGGCCATCTGCCTTCAAACTTTTTTCTAATGAATAGACGGAAGGAAGCGTTGGCGATCCGCCACGGTCTCCGACACCATAATAACTATAAGCCGTATTATCAGGTCCTAGTTTAGCTCTTTCCAGAATGCGGCGATTGATACTGATATCATCGTAGTAATACGATGTACCGTATCCTCCGGCATCCAGTACTGCCATGATCCGCGCACCATCCAGACCTTGCCAAAGCCCTATCTTGAACGGCATTTTTTCTTTTTCTCCAAAATATGGATTTTTCCGCCACTGGAGTTTTTGGGTAGAGAATCCTATCAATCCGCAGTGTGCGGCGATGGTAGGCAATGTGTAACCGAAACCGAAACAGTCCGGCAGATAAATATCGTTTGATTTTACACCAAACTCTTTTTTATAGAATTCCTGCCCTAACAGGACATTCCTGAAAAAAGATTCGGAGGAAGGAATATTAGGGTCTGTCGCTTCCCATGCACTTCCCACTACATTCCAGCGTCCTGCCTTGATGTACTTCTTTACAAGCTCATACTCGTGCGGATAATACTCCTTCATCCACGCATATTTCTGAGCACTCTCAAAGTTAAAGATATAATTGGAGAAACGCTCGAAGAGCCAAAAGTTCTGTACCATTGTACGGTGCAGATAATCATCAATAGATTCGCGTACATCCCAGTTCCACTGCGTATCAAAATGGGCTGTTGCTACCAGATACGCCTTATACTCTTTTTGCTGGCTGTACAATATCTGTACGAAGCAAAACAGTGACAGAATGCAACATAGTATTTTTTTCATCTTTCACTTTTTTAGTTAGAGAAAGTTTTCGTAATAGATTATGGTATCTTTTAGAAATAAGAAGAGTATACCCGAACCGTATCTGAGCCCTACCTGAGCCCTACTTGCTCCGTACATTCTCCAGCCAGAAGTACCTCTGAGTGGAGAATCCCCGGAGATGGTACGGAGCAAGTAAGGCTCAGGTACGGTTCGGATATATAATTATCTACTTTTATCTGGCAGGCCAGGCATTCTTCAAAGGCACTTCGCCACGAAGCATCTTACGAGCCTGCCCCGTAAGCCACAAGTAGTGGTCGGTGGGCAGATCATCTTCAACCCCTTGAAACACGATGTTCAGTTCACTGGCCTTCTTGCACCAGCCACCTTCAAGCTGACTTTCGTCCTTAGGCGAGGAACCATGCCCATAACTGCCTTTCGCCTTATTATACCACACATAGTAATCCGTTTCAGGCACATTGCTCGGTACATCGCTTTTATTAAGGCATTTGAAGATGGCAGTGCCCTCGTCTATTTCATCAAACATTGCGACGTAAATCATTTCTGCTCCCAACTTGATGCCACCGTAGATCTGCTCCCAGAAGAATCTTCCACCCAGACGCTCCATCACACTATTATTCGGATGCATATTCAGGTCAGCTCCACCAGGGAAACAGTGGGGAGCATAGTGTACGCCATTTTTCTTGCACCATTGAATGTCCGCATCAATGATAGGCTTGCGATGGTTATTATAAACCTCTATCGAACCATAACGACCTACAAACCAAGGGAAGATGACATTGGCACTCTTCACAATATCAGTATATTTGGCACGCGGCCATTTAGATGAACTATGCGTACGCCAATCATCGTTCACACCCAGCATGATGCTCCAACCCTGCTCTTTCAATGCAGCTATAAGGCTGGCTATCTGGTCTGCATTGAAAGGCTTTTCATCAAACCCCACACCCCAAAGAGCAAGCAACGGTTTGCCATCCTCATAGAGATAGTATTTCTGTTGGTTACGGTCTAACAATTGATACGTATCCATAATGGCCTTCGCATCGGCAAGCAACGCACTTTCATCACGGTTTCCTTCCATAAACCCACCTAAATCATACATCACGCTGATGGCTCGCTGAAATTGGTTACTTCCTTTCATCGCGTGCTTCAACACCATATCGAAATGATCTTTTCCATCAGGATTATTGATTACCTCACCTACAAAGCGTTGCATAAAGACACCATCAATGCCATATTCCTTCATCCATTTGAAATGAAGCAACACACTCGACTCATCGTAAGCACTGTACACCTGAGCTGCTTCACCATTGGGCAATATAAATTTAGAAGAACGACCTTTAGGTTCATCTACACCCGGAGTGTATCTCTTTTCATATTCAGACATATCGGGCCACATATCAATAGAGTTCTGCAAAACTCCCGGCTTGAACACTTCACTTTCACGATAGTGATACCAAGCCGTGTTATCAGAATTGCTATGCCTGCATCCGTCACCCGGCGCACCAAACCATCCTTGATAGCCTGCCATCACCAAGCCACGATAGGTATCGAACGGTTTGCCGTCTTCATGGAGTTCAAAATCCGGCTTATTATAAACATCTTCTGCAGGAGGTGTTTCTGGCTCTTCTATTGCCGGTGGAATATAGTCACCTTTGTCATCACCACAGGCTACTAATCCCAGGAAAAGGGTACCCAACAGCCAATAATTTATCTTATTTTGTTTCATTATTTCCATTTTTTCAGTTAAAATAAAGGCCGGAAGAACAAACATACGTCTCCCTTCCGGCCATTGTCACAATCTTACTACCTCTGCTCCAACTACTCGTTGGGAACTTCTATCTTTACAATTTCTGTATAATTGTACTTTTCAAATTTATCCTTTACTTTGGCACCCATACGGACAAAGTAAATGTATCCGGGCTTTACCTGCAAAGACACTTCATACGCTATACTCTTGCCATCGTCCTCTTTAGGAATCTTATCCCAAGTTTTCATAACGTTAATCTTGCCGGGCTTATCGTAATAACCAATATGATTGGAAGCACCGCAGAAATGATTCAAACTGAGAAACGGACAAACATCCATAACTTGTGGGAGCCCTTCAGTAATCGGAGCATCCAAACGGCAGGACATGGTGAGTGTGGTTCCCTCAAGTTTCGTTTTGAAGTCAAACAACTTCAAATAAGGCGTCACCTCAAAATTTTGAGTAGTCTTGCTACCGATACCCATACGGATAGTATCAGAAGGCCACCAAGACCCTTCCGGTACCATATCATACGTTCCGGCAAAGAGTTTGGTATTATTGAACGTACCGTCTTCTTTGATGGCAAGATCCTGACTTCCGGGATTAACTTTATAACTCACCTCCCAGATGCGGATATGGCAATCTCCTCGATCAGAAACAATGCCTTCTCCGGTAGTGGAATCTATAATCTTCCCATAGAAATGGCAATCGGGAGCATCGAAGTTATCTACCCCCATGCAGGATACCACCAGCAATGCTGAAGCAGCACATATTAAACTATATATTAACTTTTTCATATCAATACTTTTCTATATAATTATTCATTAATGGCCATCATTACGAACCAGTAACGGATTCTTATTGATTTCACCACCCGGTATTTGATCGTAATAATCTTTCTTATTAAAATTCACCCTACGGCCTTCACGTTCCACTTCAGGCAAGAATATCCACATATATTTTTTATCAGGATCATCTCCCTCCTTCCAATCGGGATTGATTTCATCCAAAACCTGATAAGCCAGCAGTCCATGAGTATACACACCATCCATGAACATAATGTCGGCCACTCTCCAGCGACGAATATCGAACACACGGTGATTTTCAAAGACAAGCTCACGGGCACGTTCATCACGGATATATTGCAGGTTCTCGTCAATCGGGAAACCATAGATTTCGGAACCTATATCAGCCGGATTGGTAACCATTGCATGAGGATGGGCACCTGCACGATCACGGATTTCATTGATATGCTCAAAAGCTTCTGCCTTCAAATCATCACTACCGGTAATCAATCCCAGTTCGTAAGCTGCTTCCGCCCAGTTCAGTAAAATTTCACCATAACGGAATACTTTCCAAGGTTGAGAATTGGTAAAGAACACACGGGCATTAGTACCTTCAGCCTGTACATACTTACGAATACAAGCACCCATACGAGAATAGCCTTCATCGCCCGTACCTTCCGCCAAACCATGAATACCGTTAATCTTCACATTGGCATGACCACCGACATCTTTGCGTGTACCGGGCTGAGCAGCTCTCACACGGAACTGAGCAGTATAGTCATTTACACTTCCTTGAGTTTCGGCAGTACCATCAGCTACAGTACCCGGATAGCTAGTATAGACACCAGCCTGAAAATCAAGTTCCGTACCGGACATGCTTTCTTTCATTCCGGTAAAGTAGTAATTGGCACGACATCTAGGTTCCATTTCACCGTTGTTCCAGAGTTCAGTCACACTTTTGAAACGAATGGGATTCCCAGTTTCCGGATCGATAATGGCAGGCATCTCATACAACCCCATGATTTCCCATGCAGGCTGAAGCGCAACGCCTACGTCACCGGAGAGTCCTACACCCTTAGGCAATACCATACAGTCCCAGCAGTGGAACAAGTTGGTATCGAACGGCGTGCTGGTGTTGGGACCATACTGTTTTACCATGATATCTTCTACCGTATTCGGATTAAGGAATACTTCCGTATAAGCTTTCTCCTTATCAGCACCTGTATGAAGTCTGAATCCAGCATCTTTCAGAAACTTACAGGCATCGTATGCATATTGGAAGAATTCCTGTGCGTGATCTGCAGTCATGCACATCAGACCAGCATTTACAGCTGGACCGGTGACAGCCAAATACTGATTGTATTTGGCAACAGACCCAGCATATAACATGGCACGTGACATCAAAGCCGCAGCTGCATAACGATTGGCACGCCCCACCTCGTCTTTGGAGGCAGTAGCATTCTCCATAGCAAACTTCAAATCTTCATAGATGAACTTCCAGCAATCATACTCAGTATTACGCGGTTGCTGAAGTTCCTCCAATGGAGCCTTTGGGTCAAGTACCTTCTCTACAATAGGCACACCGCCATAGCGTTTCACCATTCCAAAATAGTAGAATGCACGCAAGAAACGCGCCTCACCTAAATAAGAATTATAAACATCTTCCGTAAAATTGCTTTGATACTCAGGCAATTTTTCCAACATATTGTTAAGTTCACGGATACGATCATAAGGCCAATAGTCAAAGCCGCCATAAGAAGTTGCACGACCTGCCGCCTCAGCAGCACAGGATGCTGCACTAGATTTCTGAGCCTGCCACTGATTTCCACCTTTGCTTGAAGTAGCATAACCTTTCTGGTCTCCATTCTGACCATAGTTAAAATCCTCAATGGGCAGATCATGATACGCCGAAGCAAGATACTTCTTGATGCCATTGTCTGATTGAAACAGCACATTCTCGTAAACAAGCCCTTTCGGCTCCAAATCCAAATCATAACAGGAAGTTGCCGTAAGTCCCAATGCAGCTGCTACAAATATATATTTTAATGTTTTCATATTCTAGTCTTTTTATCTTTAGAATTTGATGGTTGCACCAATATTAAACGTACGGTTCACAGGGTAGTTATAGAACAAAATTCCAGAATCAGCATTATTGTTCGCACCGCCCTGACGTCCCGGACGTTCCGGGTCTATATTATCCAGACCTGTAAATGTCAAGAGGTTATAGGCATTGAAATAGATACGAAGATTCTGAATTCCTGCTTTGGCTATCCAAGTTTTAGGCAATGTATAGCCAACTTCCAGCGTTTTCAAGCGCAGATAAGATGTATTCTTGATACCCGTTCCGGCATTGCTAAAACTATGACCTGTGGCCGGATAGAGACCGGATACCCACTTCGTGTTCGGATTGAATGGGTCATCACTCGGATTG
>USSR01000253.1 GCA_900557355.1 uncultured Bacteroides sp. | reverse complement strand
TGTTTCCCTATTGTAAGCCCCCACCCCAGTGGAGTTTTACAGAGGCCTGTTAAATAGCCTTTTCCACTATTTGTTGTGAACTCCACTTTTTTGCCAGAGAGAATTTTTTCAATGCATTCACTGGGTTGATCTAATAGCCTTATTCCATTGCTGTTTAAGGGTTCTGTTTTACCAGTTATCTTGTCTTTAATTCGAAGATTGGTTATTTCCTTTTTTGATGAGATGTCTCCTATCAGGATCTTAGTTTCTGAAGAATATAATTCCTGTTCCTTAAGGTTGGTTGTATTATGATCCTTCTGGGTAGATTGGGTCTTGTTCTGGAACATACCTGGATATTTCTCTTCCATCTCTGTTCTAAACTTATCTTTTTTTTCCTGTATCGACATTTGTAGAGGATCTTCTTCTGCTGCCTTACCATAAGTTTGGTACACTGTTCGATATTCAAATTTTAAACCGACTAAATTATTAAGAAGTATCTGTGTTTTTTTCGCAAGTTCTGTTGGTTCTACCATAGCAACATTAATAGGACGTCCATACATCTTTTCAAGTGCTATTTTGCATACGGAAGGCGTCGGTTCCTCCATCTCTATGATGGAGTAAGCATTGTTTTTCACTGCTTCTATCTTCATCTCTTCAGTCGGATTAGAGATAAACTCAATGGCATATCCGTTGCTTTGTACAGCTGCCATTTTCACAGCTTCAGATGGCTTAGAAATGTATTGTATAGCTAATCCGTCATTTTTTACAGCTGCCATCTGTATCGTTTCTGAAGGTTTATCAATTGCTGCTATATATGATCCTCCTTGATTTACAACTACCATTGCAACTCGCTCTGAAGGATAATCAATTGCCTGAATATAGTTCCCATTTTGGGATACTGCCGCAAGTTGTACTTGCTCGGATGGTTTTTCCATAAAAAGTATAGCTTCAGGATTTTGCTGTACTGCTGCCATTTTCACAGCTTCAGATGGCTTATAAATGTGTTCTATAGCTAATCCGTCATTTTTTACAGCTGCCATTTTCACTGCTTCATACGGATTAGAAATGTATTGTATAGCAGAACCATCATTTTGTACAGCCGCCATTTTTAACTCCTCAGACGGATTAAGAATATATCGGATGGCTGATCCCTGATTTTGTACAGCTGCCATTTTTAACTCCTCGGACGGATTAGAAATGTATTGGATAGCCAATCCGTTTCTTTGTACAGCTGCCATCTTCAACTTTTCAGACGCATCAGGAATATAGCGTATAGATGACCAGTCATCTTGTACAGCTGCCCACTTCAAAGAATCCGACGGATTGGATATATACTGAATAGCAGATCCTTTATCCTGTACAGCTTTCCACTTCAAACTTTCAGACGGGTTAGCAATATATTGTATTGCATCCGGGAGATCTGTAACCGCTTTCATTTTCAACTCCTCAGATGCATTGGGGATATAACGAATACTAAACGGATCTGCTTCGACTGCCATTTGCTTAATCCGTTCAGTTGGATTAGAAATATACCGAATATTGTAAGCGTCAGCCCGTATTACTACTCTTTGCACGGCTTCTGAAGGATTTCGCATGCCTTGAATAGCGCTTGCATCTTTTTGAACTTTCTCTAATTGCCTGTTTTCCAATATGTCATTAAGAAACTGCTTGATTCGTTCTGTAATTGTTGCCATAGATATTTTAGTTATAAGTTATAAATTAGATACTTGCCGATGATTCTACAGTGTTTTGAAGCTGTTTGCTTATTGTGAAACTCCATCCTAAAGGAGATTTGCACAAAATAACTGGATTCAGCTTTCCGGAATTATTAGGCAATTCAACTCTCTTTCCAGAAAATAATTTCTTTATGGAGTCGGCAGGCTGATCAAAAAGAGAAATTCCGTTTGTTTGTAGGTTCTCTGTAGCACCTGTTACTTTGTCATTGATCCTGGGATTATTGAAGTCTATGTTTAGTGAACTTGGAGAACCAGATAATATCATATCTGTATGTAATGTTTTGATTTGTGTGATTGGAAGTTCTATATTTTCGACTTTATAATTGATAGAAATTCCAGGTTCTGTAATTCGTGTATAGTAGGGAACATGTGTCTCTATTGCATGCGCTATTGAATCATACCCCAGATTCCGATATCGTGTACATGTTTCTACTATATCCTTTTTGAGTTGTAATATTCTCTCTTTTTCTTTTTCCCAAAGTTGCTTTGCTTCATTAACTTTACCAATAGCTTCTATATATTCAGGCCTGTTCATTGCTTCTTTAGTAGCAATGCCTTGTTGTTCCAAGGACCCTAATATTCTCTGAGCATTGTCATGTAGTTGGATTTGTGTCTTATTTAGAATTTCCAATTTTGTATTGTTATCTTTATAACTGTCCACTCCAATGGTAGACTCTATCATATTGGTAGACTTATTTACATCATTCAAAATAGACATCAAATATCTGGGATCATCTGATATTTGGGATAGCCAACCTTTTAAATATTGTGCGTTTTCTTTTTGAGGGAGTACCGCTATGCCAAGATCTCTACCAGCTACAGCAGATGACAATTCAGCAACCAATTCTTCTTTTGCATATTGGGAATCTCCGAAGAACTCTCCAAATGTTCTATTTAGCCTGCTGCTATGACCTGTACTATGTGCCATTTCGTGGAGTGCAGTAAAATAGAAAGATTCTTTTTTAAAGAATTGTTCATAGGTTGGTAGTACGATACTATCGCTCATTCTATTATAAAAAGCTCTGTTTTGTTGCTTTAATTCTATTGGACATATCCAACTTTGTTCTGTGATTACTTTATCTATAAGCTGATTGCGATATCCGTCAGATTCGATATTCAATTGAGTTTGAAATCGTTGTTGTAACTTTGCCCATTCTTCTGGGAATTTTTCTGAATAGTTTGTTTGTTCAAGGTTGAATACACTGTAAAATTTTTGAAGAGGTTTTACTTTATAGTGTGCCTTTTCTTCATCAGAAAGAGAGTGATAAAATTCCTTTGTCACTTTATTACCGCTGATAATTTCTGTAATATACAGATCGTAAAAGGTGATAGGAAATGCACGTGCTCCTTTCAGTATTCTTATATTCCTTTCTTGAGCTTGGTGAAAAGTGATAAAAACAGGAGTACTATATTTGTTTTCATCACATACGGCATATAATAATACTTTGTTGAGATTACTATATGGACGTCCGGACAGATTCTGTGGTACACCAATAAACGTTGGGGTGAACCATGGCTTTTGCCATTCTGAGGCATCTACTTCTTTGATTTTCTTTATAATTAGCTCTGTATATTTTTCAAGAGCAGGATTTATGTTATTATTCATTTTTCCTATACAAATTATTTTCGTATTCAGTTAACCATTTTGTTGCATCATTTGGGGTCCATTCTTGTTCTGGTTTTCCGATAAAGCTCATGGCTTCTTCGAAGTCTTGTTTTAATTCTGGCTGGGACAAAACATAGTCGAGCATATTTCTTTGTTTGTTTTGAACCAAGTCGATAATATTATTTTCTGATTCCATAAAATTTATTTATTGGTTATGCGACAAATATATATGGGGACCGACGCAAGAAACTTGCGTTTTGGAGAAAAAATAAAAAAAACTCCCACGTCCTGAAGACGTGGGAGTTTCTTGAAAGAGTGATACCTTAAAGAGAAATAGCATCTATTGGTGCCAGTGCGTTTGTTCAAAGTTTAAATAATTTAGAGCCTCTAAGAAAAGATTAGCTTCTTCTTGGCTGTTATTGACTTTGGCCGCCAAAATGGGGTCCATATCTAATCTTAATAGAGTCCATTCAGAACCGCCTTCTGGTTTCCAGTATAAATGTACCATCGGTGTGCAGTAACCAATTCCGTTCGCCATTTTAGGCATTTCTCTTTTTACAGGGAAGGAACAAGGGATTATACCCTTCCAGAATCTGACAGTTGGTTGTAAATCGATGCTGATCCGCCCTATTTCGTCTTGCCATTCAATATCATTGATGGTATTCTTCTTTTTTGATGCTGGTCGATAACAGTGCCCTGTATAGTCGAAAGTGCGTTCCCATACAGCTTTTATTTCTCCTTTAAGTCTTATGTCATTTCGGTTTGACAATATATAGGTAATATTAAATTCGCTGTCGAATGGTCGGTTATGAATAACGACTCCTGTATTAACTTCCTCTTCAACCTGTACCATGCGTAGCGAGGGAAGGTCTGTTGGATCTTGTATTGTAAATGTCATATCTTTTTTTGTAGCATTATCTTTTCTATTGGCTTTTTGCCATGTTGTTTCTCCTCTTTTTCGGAATAATACACTTAATTCATAAGTTCCGGCAGGAGCGGTAACATAGCAGCGTCTCCCGGTTCCTTTCATCATTGCTCCATTCTCTGCAACAATAGCACATGGCTGATATTGGTCTACAATATTGCCATTATCATCAAGCAATACCATACGGAAATCTCCTTCCCATTTTTCTGGCATATTTCCTGTTTCCATATCAAAACCTGTCCAGTAACCATAAAAACCAAACATATATCCTTCATTGCGGTATATATTACTACCATATGGAATTGAGCCAGGTTCAATGTCAAACCAGTCCTTATCAGATTGTGAGAGGACAATTTTATCTGTTTTTCCAAAAGTACTCCAATGGGCTATGTCAATGGGATATTCTTCTAATTCGATAGGGCTATTATACCCTCCCTTTAGTGTTAAGGTATAGGTATATGTTTTACCTGCCTCCCACTGGTGATTTTTAGGTAGCTGATATACTCTTGCTTCTCCATCAACAGTAATAGTGACACTTACTCCTTCAGCCGTACTTATTGGAAGTAATATAGCTTCTACAATGATTGGCTCTTCATTATCATTAACAGTGAAGTTCCCCCCAGCTTGATAGTCCCCTTTTTCTCCGGTTGTAGTGATTGTATTGGTCACCGCATTAAACTTGGCTTGCTTATAGATTCCATTCCAGATAACAGACTCTACTTTGGCATTTCCTGTGTAATTATTCTTTTTGAGTACAACTCTGACTAAAGCCAGTGTATGCTTCATAACGACTTCGGCATCAGCATTAGAAGTACCGACAATAGTACTCCCATTTAAAAAATCAGTCTGATCTTCAATGTTAATAGGAATATTATCATGACTCTTAACAGTAATATCATAGGGAAAATAGCAATACATGTTTTTCATTGTGGATGAAAGCAATATGTTTTCTCCACTCCAAGAAGTACCGCTATAAGTGAACTTACTATTAATACAGGTATCATTATAGAATATACCTATTCTATCACCTGGTTTAAATCCTGTAACTACTCCTCTTGTAGCTGCCTCAGTCAAATTCTCTATTGTTGGCAGTAATGTTAATTTGATTCCAGTTTCTATTGGTGGTTCTGGTGAGATAGGGGTATCTGGCGATTCAGAGTCACAAGAGAACAACATACTGGCCAGCATTCCAAAAAGTAATAGTTTTTTCATTTCAGGTTTCATTTTAGTATTTACAAAAACAGAACAGGTTTTTATAAAAATAATATTTTATTTGTTTAGAATATCATAATGTTTTTTGTAATGAATATCCAAAGAAGGTAGAGGTTACTCAAAGTAACCTCTTGTTGGTTTGATTTTAAGAGACCCCATATTTCTTTTTGTCTCTCTCTACTCCTTCTTTAATATAATCATAGATCATATCTTGTTTATTTTTACCGGTATAGACTTTTAATAGACTTAGATCTTGAAACATCTTTTTATCCATTCTGAAAGTAGTGGTAACATTGCGTTCCGGTGCTACCTCTACATTTTCTGCGTCTTCCAGATTCTTGCCGACTGCTGCAAGTTTGCTTACATCTACTTTTTTTCCCATAATTTATTTATTTAGTTAATTGAATTATTTCTTTTGTAAAATCTCTATAGTTCTTTGCTCCGGTTGATTCTGGTGCGTATTCAAATATTGTTTTTTGCATATTGCTAGCTTCTGACAGTGCAACATTCTTCCGGATTGTGGTATTAAATATTTTGTTCTTATTAACATGCTGTGATAAAAGCTCCTCGATATCTCTTGTCTGACTTAGGCGGCTATCATATAAGGTCTTTAGATAACCTAATATTTCTAACTGGTTATTGATTTCTTTCTTTACGTCACTGAAGAAACTGGCAATTTCGCTTGTTCCTAAAAAAGCGAATGGTTCAAGTTGTATGGGTATGACCAATTTGTCAGACGCAACTAGGGCATTAAGAGATATCATACCTAAGGACGGCGGGCAGTCTATTAGGATATAATCATATATCTTTTTTATAGGATCTAGTAGTTTCTTGAGTTTACTTTCCCTACCTATACGTTGTAATAGAAGGATTTCTTCTATATCTACTCTCCCGGCTGGACTGTAATGAAGGTCTGCTATTTGGTCATGTGTGTAGATTGGTATGTCTACTTTTCCTGCAAGTGCGTCAAATATATTGGCTTCTGATGAATCATCATGTCCCATGATAAAACTTGCATTTCTTTGTCGGTCGAGATCTATAAGTAGCACTCTTTTTCCCTCAATGGTCAATGCATGAGCTACATTGACAGCGGTAGTGGTTTTCCCAACTCCGCCTTTGTTATTTAAGAATGTAATAATCATTTTTAAGGTTGTTATTTTGTTAATAATGGCACAAATATAAAAATAATATTTTATCAACGCAAACAAAATAGTTTCTATTTTTTCAAAAAGATAAAATATTAATAGTTTTAAATGTTTTGATGTGGATATAGATAGTGAAACTTATGGGTCATAAGCTCAAATCATTAAATGATTCATTAGACATTTGCTTTTTCTGTGCTAATTCCCTTTGCATCTTTTTGATAGCTATCTCAAAGAAGAAGGCCACCATGGGATAAGTGGAACGTTCGTCTCTGCATATTCTTAAAATATTTATATATTTTTCGCGATCTGTATTTTCAATGATAATCATCGGATGCCCTAACTTAACTAATATGAAGTTAGATAGAAGACGACCTAGACGTCCGTTTCCATCCCGGAAAGGGTGCAAGAAAATGAAATGCCGGTGGAATTGTGCTGCAATTTCTATAGGATGAATTGTTTGTTTGGCAATGGCTTTCTCTGTAGCTTCCAATAATTGAGGTATGCGTGAGATGTTGATTTCATGGTCGCCAAAAATAGTATCTCCTGCTCCCATGTCAGTATCCGTATATTCTCCTGGAATTGCACCTTTATGAAGATAGCTAAGAGTGTGTTCTGTTAGTATACGGTGAGTCGTTTTTAGTAACTCTTCTGTTAGTGGGGCTTCTGGTTGTGACATTAAGAACTCATAAGCCTTAAAATGATCTAGCATCTCAAAAGCATCCAGTAATCGTTTGCCTTGCGGAATCATACCTAGTCCTTTTTCTTTAAGGGTTCTTGTCTCATCTACAGAGAAAGTGTTTCCTTCTATTGCACAGTTATGAGCTGAGAATAGAATTTCATTATACTCTTTCAGGTCTTGTAGTGAAAAGCGGTCTATTACTTTTTTTTTGTACTCCTGCAAACATTTCTCGTATAACGCTATTTCTTTTTCGAACATCTTCTTATTTTTTTAAATATAAATATTATATTTTTGAATACAAAAATAATTATATTATTTCGGCAACGCAAACATTTGCAATTGTTTTTTCAAAAGATAAGGATATATTTTAGGGAAATATTGGATAGTGACTTTCGAATGAGAATCTCTAAAAACTTGGCTAACATTGTGTACATTTGCAGACACATATCGTCTAAAGATTATCGACAAACAATAAAGGGATGGACATCGAAACTATATTGGCAGAATTGGAACTGAAATTGCAGAGTATAGGCTTTACAGAAGGATCTTCTGCTATGCTTTTACAATTAAATATAGCGGGACAGAATTATATACATTCTTGTGGAAATCTGAATATGTTAAATGCCCCATCGGTAAAGCTTATAGATGGGCATAGGCATGCATTTGTAGAATTTATGTATAACGAAATATTAAATGCATCTTTGTCTAATAATACCAAGACGCTCCATAGGGATACAGTCCGGCTATTAAAAGAATATAATGAATCACTTGCTATAAAGGAGATTACAACAGCATGTCTGTATGATTTAGAGTTCTTTATGCAGACGAAAGGATTTGCTGTTAATACTATTGCCCGGCATATGAAAGTCTTGAAGAAATATATAAATCTTGCGATAAAAAAAGGGCTACTATATCAGTCCCCATTTATTGGATATACAATTAAGTCTCAGGAGACACATCGGGAAGCACTTTCGGAAAAGGAACTGAAATTGTTTGAAGAATACATTCCGGTGTGTCCTACCGATAAAGAAGTTCTATTGGCTTTCTTGTTTAGTTGTTACACAGGTTTAAGGTATTCTGATATTTGTTGCTTTAGTAAGAGAAATATCCAGGTGCTGAACAATAAAAAGTGGACATATTATGGATGAAGAAAACAGGAAATGAAGTTCGGATTCCACTCAGCACTGTGTTTAATGGTAAAGGCTTAGCTATAAGTAGGGAAATAAAACGTCCTAGGGGGCCATTATTTAAACTGAGAAATAATCAGCATGCTAATAGGGTCTTGAAGGCTATTGCTAAGGAGATTGGCATAAAGAGAAATGTAACGTTCCACACTGCGAGACATACTTTTGCGACTTTACTTTTATACCGTGGTGTCTCAATTACTACTGTGCAAAAACTATTAGGACATAGAAGTGTAAAAACAACTCAAATATATAGTGCAGTTACAGATTTGACGATTGAAAGAGAACTGCGGAAGAGTAACAAAGCAGCTCAAAAATGTTAGATAGCAAAACCGGAAAATAGCCCGGTTTTGCTGAAAGGATTTTAATTGTCTTCTCGACCAACATTAGATTCTATCACATAGTCATAGCTATCATCAGAATCTTTGTTCGCCTTAATTTGCCATTGAA
>USSR01000252.1 GCA_900557355.1 uncultured Bacteroides sp. | reverse complement strand
AGTTTCTTAATTTTTGTAGTAATAAAAATATTGATACAGAAATTAGGTTTACTATTTCATTTATGTTATTTTTGTGATATCTTATTACTGAAATATATACTATGTAAATATTTGGAAGTAGTAACACACCATTAAAAGACAAAACTAATATGAGCACTTTTCGTTCCATAGAAGAACTTGTCAAAAGTCTGGACCGGGAGAAAGAACTCTTGAAAGAAATGTTTGCTAAACGGAAATCTCTTTCGTTCCGTTATGATTATGCGCTTGAAATGACGGAGTACAAAGAAGAGCGTATCCGCTATCTGATAGACTATGGAGTCATCCGGGACACTGGCGACTTCCTTGAAATGGAGGATATTTATCTGAAATTCTTTGAAGATGTGCTCGAAGTAAATGAAGAAATCAATGTATCTTTCGTGCAGGATTACCTGACACGACTGAATGAAAACATTGACTATTACTTGAAAGAGAATAACGAACAACGTAAATACAACTACCAGCGTGAAGTGAAACGCTGCCTGAAAAACATCGCTCTGACTACAGTCCGCAATGTGATGGATCTAAAAAGAAACATGGATAATACCTATAAGAACGAACCTAATTATAAGATAAAAAAGACTAAACTTGTCCGCCTCGATGAGAAACGGAATAATATTGCTCTGCTGATTCGTAAAAGTGAGGAATTGATAGACTACGGACAGCCTGTTTTCTTCCGGGTGGCGATGGACGTACAAATGCGGAATGTAGTAAGTGACGTAAAACTTCAGCTAAATGACTCGTACCATAATCTGATTGAAATCCAGAAACAAATCATTCATTATCTGAATCTGATAGATTATCAGAACCGTATCTTTGAGAAAGTAAAGAAGTTGAAGTACTTGAAAGACCAGTTCTTGTTGGAAGAACATACAAGTATCCGTTCTGTTGCCGCACAAAAAAATCCTGTCTGGATGGAGCCGCAGGTCGGTTATCGCATCAAGCTTTCCATTGATAATCTACGGACTTCCGATGAGGCTTTTCAGATTTTGAAGAAACTTGTCGCGCGGCAGAGAAATTCTCCGAAAGGAATGAAACAACTGGCAGATGCCATTCCGGAAGGATACCTGGATGGGCAGTCGCAGATGATAGATACCGTAAACTTGCAGGAGGTGCATAATTCATTTATGGCGTCCAGCACCCATCTGTTCTCTTTTGTGATGAACTATCGCTACCGGAAAGAGGTGACACGTGGAGAGAAATTAATCTTTTTCTGCCAACTGGCGTCACAGTATGCCGACGAACTTCGCTTTACGGATACTTATGAAATCTCCGACGAAGTGGAATACCCTTTAATATATGCCAAATAATGTATGCTGAATACTAAAAACAGATGACCATGAAATACACTGAAGAGATATTTAATATACTTAGCAAAGGGGGATTTATTTCTTCCAATAGTGTCTCTACCCAAGTGAAACGCTTGTATGATGCCATTGAGGAAGATTTGCCCGATTATTATGATTACTACAAAGGCATCGGTTTTTATCTGGAAGGCGGTGACGGTTATTACTACTTTACTCGCAAGGAATCGAAAGTCGACTTAGAACGTAAACTGGAAGCAATTCAGAAGTGGATTGATTACCTGAGTTTCCTGAAAACCTACCATTCGGCATTCGGCCCGGGATTTCTGTTCCGTGCCGCTGATATTGAGATTCAGATAGGATGCGATATCGAACTGAAAGAAAAGGCAACCAAACTGTTTTCGGATAAGAAGAAATATGATGAAGTTGTCGGCAAACTGTTGAAAGAACTGGAGAGTATAGGACTGATAGAGAAAGAAAACGAACTTGACGGGACGTATAAAGTATTGTCGGCTTTCCATTATATGGAGGACTTGGTTGATTGTATCACAATTTCAGAGGAGGTGCAAGATGAGATACCTGAATAAGATTATTTTTCTGAACAGTGCCCATATTCCGTATGCGGAAGTGAAGTTGGATGGGAACGTACATTTTATAGGTACGCAAGGTGTTGGTAAGAGTACGCTGCTCCGTGCCATCCTATTCTTTTATAATGCTGACAAACTAAGACTAGGCATTCCGAAGGAGAAGAAAAGCTTCGATGCTTTTTACTTTCCATACGCCAATTCTTACATTATCTATGAAGTGATGCGGGAGAATGGGGCGTATTGTGTGGTAGCTGCCAAATCCCAGGGACGGGTGTTTTTCCGTTTTATTGATGCGTCATTCCAACAGGACTGGTTCATTGACGAACACAATGTGGTACATTCCGAGTGGGGACGCATCCGCGAACATATCGGTTCGAAGATTCAGATTACTGCACAAGTGACTAGCTATGAAATGTATCGGGACATTATTTTCGGTAATAACCGCAAGCATGAAATGATACCTTACCGCAAGTTTGCCATTGTGGAAAGTGCAAAATATCAGAATATTCCCCGTACGATACAGAACGTCTTTTTAAATTCCAAACTGGATGCTGACTTTATAAAAGATACCATTATCCGTTCGATGAGTGATGAGGATATCTCTGTTGATTTGGACTTCTATCGTAGCCAGATAAAGGAATTCGAGCAGGAATACAGGGACGTGATGCTTTGGTTTAAGAACAAGAATGGAGAAGTGCCTGTCCGGAAGATGGCGGAGAAAGTAATGAACGCCTATCGTGACTTGATTTATACCCAAAAGCAGATTGGTGAAGGGCGTGCGGAGCTTAACTTTGCGGAGAAACAGGCTTTGCATGAGATTCCGTTAGTGAAGGAAGAACAGGCTAAAGCGGAGACGGAACGTGAACGGTTGCTGCGGCTTATGGGTGAACTGCAACAAAAGTACACCAATGAGCGTGATGGCTTGATTAGGGATATAGGTATAATAAGCGATTTGCTCAAAAAGATACGTGAGAAACGTCTGCATTACGAGCAGATGCAGATTGAAGAAATCATCAAACGGGTATCTTGCGAAGAACTACTGATTCAGGAACTTGAACAAGTCCGGAATATGAAATCGGAACTGACAAGGGCTTATGAGGATGTATTGAGTAAGTACCGATTGTTGTTTGAAAAACTGGAAGCTGATTTCCGTACTTTTGAGAATAGCCAGCAAGCACGGATAAATGCTCGGAATGCGGAGATTGCCGGCAAGCAGGAAGAATTGATGCAACAACTTCGTGTGGAAGAAGAGAAAGTAAGGGCAACGCAAGAAGAGAAAGTGCAGACTGTGGATAATCGTATCCGGCAGTTGCGCGACGAACAGGCACAGTGTAACCTGAAACTTCAAAAGGTGAAATACGAACATCCCCATCAAAAGGAAATGTCCGATTGTGAAGACGGCATCAACGAACTGCGCAAAAAGGACAAGGAACTGGAACATAGCATCCGTCAGCAACAAGGAGAAATAAAGCAGTTGAGGCAGGATTGTGAATGGAAAGTGAAAGAATTGAAATGGGAATTTCAGACAAAGATGGAGACCGTTCGTAAAGAACGGAGCGCGATTGAAGAACAGTTGCAAACATTGGATGCCTTGATTGAGAAACGAAAAGGTTCTTTGTGTGAATGGCTGGAGAAGAACAAACCGGATTGGCAGGAGACGATAGGCAAGGTGGCGGATGAGGAACTGGTGTTGTACAACAATGAACTGCAACCTCAATTAGTGAATAAGGAAGCTACTTTGTTCGGCGTTTCACTCAATCTGACAGCAATCGAGCGTTCTGTCCGCACTCCCGAGGAAATGAAGCAGGAGCGCGATAGGCAACAAGCAGCCCGGCAACTCTGTACCGACCGTCTCACCCGACTGACGGAAGAAGAGGGGGAAGCTGTTTCTTCTTTGGAGAAGAAGTATTCGAAGCAAATACATAGTATTTTGGAAGAACAACATCTGATGGAAGCCGAGCGAATGCAGATTCCTGCAAAATTGAAGAATTTGCAGGCTGATTACGCCTCATGGAAGACGAAGGAAGAGGAATGGAAAAGAGGATGTACCGAAGAATTACAGGCGCAACTGAATGATATCGGTCATCGTCTTTATGTGGCGGAAGGCGAGAAGGAGAAGCATTTGGCGGAACGGGAAAAACTGTTGAAAGCTTGCCGGAAAGTGTATAATGATAGCAGGACGGAACTCCGGAAGGAACTGGAGGAGTTTGTTGCCGGCATTCAGCAAGAGATAGAGCGGATGAAACAGCAAACTGCGGAGCGGAAAAAGGAATTGAAGCAGGCGCAGGAGAATGAATTGAATGGAAAGGGTGCTGATACGGTCACTATCCGCAAGTATGATGACAGGCTTGCCGAAATAAATAAAGAATTAGATTATATAGGTAAATCCCGCCCACAAGTTCTTTTTTATGAAAGAGACAAGGAGGAGCTGTTTGATAAAGAACCTGCTACGCGAAGCAGGAAGAAAGAACTGGATGCGAAGCTAGTTGCATTGGACGAACGTTTCGCTCTGAAAAAGGAGAAGTTGCAGGTTCAGAAAAAAGGGGCGGACGAGCACCTCGACCGGATTAACAAGGAATTGCACTTATTGGAGGATGGATTGAATAAAGTGGATATGTTCCGGAAAGATGAAACTTTCTGTCCGCCTTCTGTGACAGAAATAGGAGAGAAGCCTACTCGGAAAAATTGCGATGTTATTGTGGAAGAGTTGAAGTCGCTCATCGTATCCACTATCAGAAAAACAGAAGAATTCAAGAAAGCGGTGACGCAGTTCAATGGAAACTTCTCGTCAAAAAACACGTTTCATTTCCGTACGGAACTGGTTGGAGAACAGGATTACTATGATTTCGCTTCCAATCTGTGCGAGTTTGTAGATAATGATAAGATTTCCGATTATCAGAAACATATCAGTGAACGGTATACGGATATAATCCGCCGGATTTCGCAGGAAGTGGGAGGACTGACCCGTAATGAAAGCGAGATACACAGAACAATAAAGGATATCAACGACGATTTTGTCAAGCGGAATTTTGCCGGAGTAATAAAGGAAATAGCTCTTCGCCCGCTTCAGAGCAGCGATAAACTGATGCAGTTATTGCTGGAGATTAAACGGTTTAGCGATGAGAACCAATATAATATGGGAAAGGTTGATTTGTTCTCGCAGGATTCCCGTGAAGATGTCAATGCGGTGGCTGTCCGGCATTTGTTGTCGTTTATGAAATTCCTGCTTGACGAGCCGGGACGCAGACGGTTGGCGCTTGCCGATACATTCAAACTGGAGTTCCGCGTGAAAGAGAATGATAATGACACGGGATGGGTGGAGAAGATTGCCAATGTAGGTTCTGACGGCACGGACATTCTGGTGAAAGCAATGGTCAATATCATGCTGATTAATGTATTCAAAGAAAAGGCGTCACGTAAGTTTGGTGACTTTAAAATCCATTGTATGATGGATGAAATAGGCAAGTTACACCCCAACAATGTGAAAGGTATTTTGGACTTTGCCAATTGCCGGAATATATTGTTGGTAAACAGTTCTCCCACTACTTACAATGTGGAAGACTATCGTTATACCTATTTATTGAGTAAAGACGGGCGGTCAAATACACAGGTTGTCCCATTGTTAACCTATAATAAGATAGAAAAATGAGTGGCAGTTTATTTACATTGGCAATGGCGAGGCTGGTTCTGAAAATGCTGGGCGGCGAGCTCATACCTTACACAAAGTTTGATGGACTGATAGCAAATAGATTAATGGATGAGGGAATCATCACTATTGTTCCCCGAGGGAGTAAGCGTAGTTTTCGTATGATTGACCCGGAAGGATGCCGTATCTACATCTCCCAGAATTATACTTCTGGCATGGAGCTGGAAGATTGGATTGAGATGAAGAACTGTCCGGATGAAGTGTCGCGTTCGGAGCAAGTGGCGAAGGCGGGGGACTCTAAATTGAGATATACCCGTACGTTCAAAGGTTTTCTCCTCAATTGTTATACGCCTATAGAAGCTACGTTTCATGGCGAACCATGTGTGCTTTCTCCCTTGCAAGGCACTTCTATTTTCATGCAGGATTACGAATATTTCCGTATTCCTGAAGATGTCGTAGTAGTGGGTATAGAGAATGGAGAGAATTTCCAGCATATCCGTGCCCAAAAGTACTTGTTTGAAGGAATGAAAGTTCTTTTCGTGTCCCGTTATCCGCAATCGAAGGATTTGTGTAACTGGCTAAAGATAATTCCCAATCGTTATATCCATTTCGGAGATATAGATTTGGCTGGCATTTCTATCTTTTTAAATGAATTCTATGTCAAATTGGGCAACCGTGCGGAATTTTTCATTCCTGCGGATGTGAAGAAACGCCTCAAGGACGGAAACCGGCAGCTTTATGATAATCAGTATTTGCGTTATAGGGCTATGTTGGTTTCTGACGAACGTTTAAGGCCATTGGTGGCAATGATTCATAAATATGGGAAAGCGTATGAACAAGAAGGTTATATAAAAGAGTAAAATATTCATTATGATTACATTAGATAATTTTGAGAGCTGTGTACCCTATAGAATATTAGTGCGCGGAGAAGAGTATTATGATACAGATGCCGTTTCCGAACTGGAAGAAACCTCACCCGGTGAATGGACTGCAACCGTAGAGGGAACGGATGATTATAATGTAGAAATATCTATGAACGGAAAGGAAGTAGAATCCTGGTACTGTGATTGTCCGTATGATGGAGAAATCTGCAAGCATGTCGTGGCAGCACTTCTGGCAATTCGTGATAATAATAAACGAGTAAGTCGTAGTGCATTTTCAAAAATGAGAATAGTTACAAAGGAAGAAGAGGTTGTACAGCCCGATGTGGACATCAAACAATTGCTGTCATTCATTAGTCCGCAAGAAATTTCTACATTTATCAGTGAATATGCCTCAACGAATCCGGAATTTAAGGCAGCGTTTTTGAAGCGTTTTATATTCAAGGAATCGTCTTCGACATCAAAGGGAAAAGATTATAGAACGGAAATCCAAAAGATTTTTAATAGTTTCGGTGACAGTAAAAAGTCTCGTTATCATAATCGTTATAATGATTACAGTCGTGATTGGGAAACTGTTTTCAATCGAATGGATGTTTTTCTGAAGAAAGCAGACTTCTTTTTGAGTCTGGGAGATATGGATAGTACTATTGCCATAGCTCTTCAAACACTTCGTTCTATCGGTGAGAATTATGAGGATGAATTACTATATATTGACGATGATGATGACTTTGGCACTTCCCTTTATTGTGAGCATGCAGGAGGTTTACTCATGAAAGTGGTTGGACATCCTAAAACAACTCAGAAACAAAAGACGGATATTCTACAGGAATTACGTCAGATTGCTGAAATATCTACTTATCGAAATTACGGAATCTATGATATAGATGAACTTATGATGCAAATCAATCTTTCGATTCAGCCGACAGAAAAAGCCTTGGAATTGATTGATGGACTTCTTGAAACAAGAAAGGACACTCATGATTTATATCAGTTAGTTCTTCGCAAAGTCAACTTATTATTGGAGCAGAATGAAGAGCAAAAAGCGAATGAAATGATCCGCCAATATCTTTATCTGACTGAAATACGGGAGATGGAGGTTGAAAAATTGATTGTCCGTTGCCAATACGATGAAGCCATCCGTTTGCTGGATGAAGGAATAGAGATTGCGAAAGAAGAGATATATCCCGGTACCGATAGTAAATGGTTGGAAATAAAACTTAAGATTTACGAGACGACCAACCGGACTTCCGAAGTAATTGATACATGTCGTCTATTGTTTGTGACAGGCAGGGATAAACTGACATATTACAATAAACTCAAAACTCTGATTCCGAAAGAACAATGGAAGAGTTTTCTGGATGCGATGATGAAGGAAACAGAATTTAGTAACTATTTTTCTTTCGGTGGAAGTGCTGAAGCTGATATCTATGTGAAAGAACAGGATAATGAGCGTCTGTTCACCTTGTTGTCATCAACTAGATATGATCAACTGGAAGCATTGATGCGGTATGCTCATTATTTGAAGGATACTCATTCGGAACAGCTGATTGCTATGTATACTTCTTCGTTGAATGACTATGCCGAACGGAAAATGGGACGGAGGAATTATGAATTTATCGCACAAGTGTTACCGTGCATACATAAACTAAAGGGAGGACAGACTGCAGTGAAAAACATAGTAGCGGAATTTCGGATAAAATATAAACGTCGTCCGGCAATGATGGAAGTGTTGAAGGATTTTTGAAAAGACTTTATTATAAGTTTTTTTGTATCTCTGTAGTTTAGGGATGATAAAGTTCGTACCTTTGTAAAGTTACAAATAAGAATGATAATGAAGAAGTCTATAAAACGTTTACCCAAATGTACACAGGAAGAATTGACAGTCTTGCTGGATTTAGTGTGTAAAAGCATCGGGAATTGTCAGATGGTTATCCTGTTCGGAAGTTATGCAAGGGGAAACTATGTTTTATGGGATAGTAATATAGAATTCGGTGTTCATACTTCGTATCAGAGTGATTATGATATTCTTGTGGTCATAACCGGACCGGCTAAGCAAGTGGAAGAGAAATTACACCGTATTACGAATAAATATCATGACTTGTTTGCAGATCGTCGTCATGCTTTTCCGCAATTTATAGTAGAGCATATTAATACTGTAAACCGTAACTTGGAAGTCAGCCAGTATTTCTTTACGGATATAGTAAAGGAGGGGATTATGCTTTATAATAGTGGCAAACATGAATTGGCTAAACCACGGAAGTTGAGTTTTAGGGAGATTCGAGATATTGCACAAAAAGAATTTAATGAATTATATCCATATGCTTGCGGGCTTTTAGAAGGGGTGAAAGAATATTATTTGCCTAAGAAACAAACTAAGATTTCTGCTTTTCTTCTTCATCAGACGTGTGAGAAACTTTATAATTGTATCCTGATGGTCTTTACGAACTATCGCCCAAAGAGTCATAAAA
>USSR01000251.1 GCA_900557355.1 uncultured Bacteroides sp. | reverse complement strand
TTCTTATCTCACTCTGTTCTTGCCATAATCAAGGACAAAATGAACCGCAGATTAGCGAATACAACAAAGAATACAAAGGAGAATTCCTGAATCGCATAGCATTTCCTATTGGAGGAATGGGTGCCGGTATGTTTTGTCTGGAAGGTACTGGTGCCATTTCTAATATGTCAGTCAGGCATCAGCCCAATATATTTAACGAACCTTGCATGTTTGCCGCTATACATGTTAAAGGATACGAGAAAGGTTCCAAAGTTTTAGAAGGGCCTGTTCCTGACCGCAAAAAATTCGGTGGGCCGGAATCGGCTTTGGGAGGACCTTTGACCTCCTGGGGATTGCCTCGATTTGAAAATGCAAGTTTTAGTTCGCGTTTCCCATTTGCATCCATTCGTTTATCAGATAAAGACATTCCTCTGAATGTTGAATTGAGAGGATGGAGTCCTTTTATTCCGACTGATCAGGATAATTCCAGTTTACCTGTCGGAGCCCTTGAATATGCCTTCACCAATACATCGGATCAAGATATAGAAGCTGTCTTTTCATATAACACACGCAACTTTATGGCAATGCATGGAGCTCCCCATACAATTCGTGCCATGAAAAACGGCTTTATTCTATCACAAGAAGCTTCAGATACTGAAAAACATCTGAAAGGCGATTTTGCTATCTATACCAATACAGATGCAACAAAAGTAAATTATTGCTGGTTCCGTGGTGGATGGTGGGACCCTTTAACTATGGCATGGAATGCCATTGCTGACGGAAAAATAGTAGAAAACGCTCCTGTAAAAGAAGAAGCTCCCGGCGCTTCATTATACGTGCCTTTCAAAGTAAAAGCCGGTGAAACGTATTCGCTTCGTTTACATATGGCATGGTATGTTCCCGATACCAATATGCGTATTGGTGCTGACGCTATTTCAGAAAATGATAAATCTACAGAGTGTCCTACTGTTGAAAAAATGGAAACTCCCCAGTGTTATCGTCCCTGGTATAGCAGCTATTTTGCTGATATTAATGAAGTTTCAGAATATTGGTTATCGAAATATGATGAGCTTAAACATAAAACCGAACTATTTACAAATACATTTTATAATACTACCTTACCGGCAGAGGTTATTGATGCCGTAAGTTCCAACCTCTCTATTCTCAAATCGCCAACCGTAATGCGCCAACATGACGGACGCCTGTGGAATTTCGAAGGATGTGGTGATACCTGGGGTTCTTGCCACGGTTCTTGTACACATGTATGGAACTATGCACAAGCTATCCCCCACCTCTTTCCGGCAATGGAGAGAACTCTACGTGAAAGTGAATTCTTTATAAGTCAGAATAAAGAAGGACACCAAATGTTCAGAACCAATATTCCCATCCGGGCCGTGAAACATGATTTCCATGCAGCAGCAGACGGACAATTAGGTGGCATTATCAAAATTTATCGTGATTGGAGAATTAGTGGAGATACCGATTGGCTACGTATGATGTACCCTCAGGTAAAAAAACAGCCTTGACTATTGCATTGATACTTGGGACCCGCGACGTGTAGGTGCATTAGAAGAACCGCATCATAATACATACGACATTGAATTCTGGGGAGCTGACGGTATGTGTACCAGCTTTTATGCAGCCGCCTTGCAAAGTTTCATACAGTTAGGTAAAGCCTTAAATGAAAATGTTTCCGAATACGAATCATTGCTTGCAAAAAGTAAAGATTACATGGAAACAAAATTATATGACGGAGAATACTTCATCCAGAATATACAATGGGAGAATCTAAAATCACCAGATCCGATAGCTATAGCCGAAAAGAACTGGAACAGCGATTATTCGGAAGAAGCACGTGCCATCCTTATAAAAGAAGGTCCTAAATATCAATATGGCAAAGGTTGTTTATCAGATGGTATCATCGGTTGTTGGATGTCTCTGGTAGCAGGTTTAGATGAACCCCATCGACAAAGCTAAAGTAAAAAGTCATCTAAACTCTATTTATAAATATAATCTTCGTAAAGATTTAAGTGATCATGCAAATCCTCAACGCCCCACTTACGGGCTTGGTAAAGATGGAGGAGTTTTATTATGTACCTGGCCTAAAGGAGGAAAACTAAGTCTTCCATTTGTCTACAGCGATGAAGTATGGACGGGAATCGAATATCAGGTTGCTTCCCACTTGATTTTTGAAGGTGAAGTTGAAAAAGGCCTCGATATTGTCCGTACAGTACGCGAGCGCTACGATGGTAAAGCACGAAATCCATTTAATGAATATGAATGTGGAGGTTGGTATGCACGTGCACTATCAAGCTATAGCCTGCTTCAAGCCCTAACAGGACTCCGCTATGACGCAGTAGACCACATTTTATATATAGACTCCAAAATAGGTGATAGTTTTAAAACATTTTTATCCACAAATACAGGATTCGGAACAGTTGAAGTACAACAGGGAAAACCCATTATCAATGTTGTTTATGGCAGTCTTGATATTGAATCTTGCATTGTTTCCGGCAACAAAACAGATTTCAAATATCAGGCAAATTAAGGTAGATTAGGTATTAAAAATAAGGTAATATAGATTGTTTTCAATTATTTCTAATTACAAAACAAAAGATTATGAAGCGAATTAAACTATTAACATTTTCATGTTTAATGTCTTTATCTTTACCTTCCTTTTCCCAATATTCACCTGACCATAAAGTATCTTTAGATAAAGGTGATATCAAATCATTCATTGGAAACAAGGAAACGAAAGGTGAAAGAAAAGTATACAAAGGTGATGAACTTACAACAATCGGCATGCCGGTTGGAGGTATTTGTGCCGGACAATTATATGTCCGCGGCGATGGCACATTAGCTAATTGGTGGATTGCAAATAATGCTTATAACACAGGTTATGGAATTGATTGGTTATTGAACTTCGATACTCCTCTAGGACCTTGGAAAGTTTGCTATCAAACATTTGAACCGGCGAGCTATATCGATCAGGGATTCAAAATAACCGTAGACGACGGTAGTAAAACAGTAACAAAAGAACTAAATAAAAAAGACTTTGATGACATTGCATTTATAGGTGAATATCCGATTGCTTTTATTGAGTACGGACACAAAAATGAGAATCTACCAGTAAAAGTTTCCGCAGAGGTTTATTCACCATTTGTTCCACTGGATGCTAAGAAATCTGCCACTCCGGCAACAATCATGAAATACACAGTAAAAAATGTGTCGGATAGAAAAGTTACAGCCAATTTGGAAGGTTGGATGCAAAACCTGGTATGCATTGATTTAAAAGGACGTGCAGAGGGAATGCTACAAAATAAAGTTATTGATAATAATGGTTGGAAATCAGTTTACATGGATATGAGGGTGGATAACCTGCCAATCAAAACCTCTGATAAAAGCCGTAAATATGAAGTATTTGAAAATTTTGAAAGCGGAACTTATAATCGCTGGAAAGTAGAAGGAACGGCTTTCGGAAGAAAACCTTCTCCCGGAGAACAATGCAATCAAAATCCTGTTGGCGGTGATTATGGCAATTACTTAGCCAATTCATATACAAACTATGATAAGCCTGTTGGTAAATTAACTTCCAAGCCATTTACCATCAAGCATAAGTTCATTTCCTTCAATATCGCAGGTGGCTCTCATCCGGGGAAAACTTGTATCAATTTAGTTATCGATGGCAAAGTGGCAATGTCTGCAACCGGCAATAACAATGAAGATTTCCTCCCACGTAATTGGGACGTATCAAAATATAAAGGAAAAAAAGCTTATCTGGAAATCGTAGATAGTGTAGAAGGTGATTGGGGGCATATCAGTGTTGACAATATAGAGTTCTCTAATTCTCCTGTAGCTGCTCCGGCAACAACCATTGATAAATCACATGCATATTTCGGAAATCTTGCTTTATCTGTCTTCGATAATAACGCAACAGCTACAGCTGATGATTCAAAAAATAATGTGGAATATGCAGAAACAGAACTTGGCAATAAAATAAATGGTGCATTAAGCTCATCTATGACCTTACAGCCCGGAGAATCTAAGGAAGTAACGTTTGTACTTTCATGGTATTTCCCAAACCGCCCGTTAAGTTATAAAGGTTCTGAATGGAATAAACCATTGCCGCCTAACAGTCCGGCTATCGGTAATATGTATTCCAACTGGTATGATTCTTCTTTAGATGTTGCAGAACAACTACATGAGAATTATGCAGAATTAGCACAAGAAACTCATAACTTCCACAATACTTACTACAATGAGACTAACCTGCCTTACTGGTTGGTACAACGCGTGATGATGCCTATTTCTACATTAGCAACCGAAACCTGCCAATGGTGGGCCACCGATAAATTCTGGGCATGGGAAGGTGTAGGCTCTTGCGAAGGAACTTGCACGCATGTTTGGGGATATGCTCAATCAATGGCTGCCCTATTCCCTGAACTGGAACGTAATCTGCGTGAAAAGACGGATTATAGCGTTTCACTCAGAGAAGACGGAGCCATTTTATCACGTAATGGAGAACATGGGGTTTTGATTGATGGCCACGCAAGCGTTATTCTACGCATGTATCGTGAACATCTGATGTCCAAAAACAACTTCTTCTTATCAAGGAACTGGGATAAAATAAAGCGTTCTTTACAATATATTATAAATGAGGATGGCAATGAAGATGGTCTGATCGTTAAAACTCAACCGAATACATATGACATTTCATTTAATGGCGCCAACACCTATGTAGGAGCACTTTATCTGGCTGCATTGAGAGCTGGTGAAAAGATGGCTTACATCATGAAAGATACTGTCGCTGCTAATTATTACAAGAAAATATATACAGCAGGTAGTGAAAACACCATGGATCGTCTGTGGAATGGTGAGTATTTCTATCAAGACGTAGACGAAAAAGAATACCCTAAATACCAATATGGCAAAGGTTGCTTAAGTGACCAGCTTTTCGGCCAGACATGGGCCTCTCTCTATCGATTAGGAGATATTTATCCGACAGATGCCATCAACAAGGCGTTGCGTTCTATCTGGAAATTCAATTGGACAAACGATGTGAAGGCTCAAAGTGAAGCTCACCTTCCGGAAAGATATTATGCCCATGCCGGAGAACCCGGATTATTCATATGTACATGGCCTTACAGTAAGCATCCGGGTGAAGATGGGGTAAGATATCGTGATGAAGTCTGGACTGGTATTGAATATCAAGTTGCAACTGAAATGATAAAACGTGACATGATAGATGAAGGTTTAGCCATAGTCAAAGCTATTCACTCACGTTACGACGGTAAGAAACACAACCCATGGAATGAAATAGAATGTGGTGATCATTATGCCCGGGCTATGGCATCCTATGGAGTATTACAAGCAATACAAGGTTATTGGTATGACGGTCCTAAAGGCATTATGGGATTTGAACCGAAACTCAGGAAAGATGATTTCATCGGATTCTTTAATGCAGCTGAAGGATGGGGAAATATTTCACAAATCCGAAAAAACAATAAACAAACTAATTGTGTGGAAGTAAAATTTGGCCGTTTGTACCTTGATAAGTTACAAGTCAACTTAGCTGAAGGAACAGATATCAATAATATAAAAGCTTCCTTGAACAATAAGAACATTGTTGTCAGCGCTACAAATACAAGTGGCTATACTGAAATAGCACTAAACGGTTTACAAATGCGTTCAGGGGACAAATTGCAAATAACTTTTGAATAAAAACAATACATGCTCCTAAAGTAGTATGTTGCATGAACTTCAAAATACATGCTACTTTGGAGCATATCACTTCAAAATACAATAAACAAATTCTTTTTTGTTACATTAAATCAATTAATTATGAAATCAGCATGTAAAAACAGATGCTTAGCAACAATTTTGCTTGCAATTTGCTTGATAGTGGGAACTCCGCTATGGGCACAACAAAAGGTAGTACATGGCGTAGTTGAAGATTTAGAAGGTAATCCTATCCTGGTGTTTCAGTAACGATAGAAGGTACAGCCACCGGAACTATCACAGATGTGGATGGTAAGTATGAAATTAAAACTCAGGATGGAAAAACATTGGTTTTCTCCTTTGTTGGAATGAAATCAGAAAAAGTAGAGGTAGGAAAGAAGTCTGTTATTAATGTCAGACTGAAAGAAGATGCCGTAATGCTTCAGGAAGTAGTAGCCATCGGCTATGGTACAAAAACAAGGGCTACCACTACCGGTGCAGTAGATTTGGTCAACTCTGATAAATTAATGAACAGACCGGTAACAAACACAGCTGAGCTTTTGCAAGGTGTGGTTCCTGGCATGGAAATCAGAAGAACAAATCAAGGTAAAGTTGGTGAAGAAGGTTATTCCATTCAGGTCAGAGGGGTTACATCCCGTTCAGATCCGGGAATTCTGGTAGTAGTAGATGGCATTCCGTATAAAGATAATAATGCAGATGCCCTAAATAAGATTAACCCACAGGATATTGAAAACATTACTATTCTGAAGGATGCACAAGCAGCTATTTATGGTGCACGCGCAGCAGGCGGTGTCCTATTGGTTACCACTAAAAAAGGTAAAACAGCAAAACCGACAATCAGCTATACCGGTAATTTTACTTTTAATGCTCCTGCCAGCGTACCTCAGAAAGTAAACGTATTACAGCACATTGAAATGATGGGTGAATTATATGCCAACGATGGAATAACCAATCACTTCTTTACCCATTTACTTCCATATGTAGAAACTGCTGATATCTATTCCAAGGATCCTCAAGTTGTGAAAGGTCCGTTTGGTGATACTCCTGACTTAGTATTAGGTTGGCATGACTGGTGGGATGAGATGTATGGAACAGCTTTTGACCATTCACACAACCTATCTATATCCGGAGGTACAGAAAGATCCAATTATTATGCTTCTATCGGCTATCTTGATCAAGGTTCCATGTTCAACTATGGAGAACATAATAATAAAAAATATTGGGGACGTTTCAAATATGAATATAATCTGAATAAGTATATTAAGCTCCGCTCCAACGTATATGTAGGCCGCAAAAAAGTAACAGAGCCTTATAATATCGACCATCTGGCATGGTTAACCTACTGGACCTGGAACTGCCAGCCTACCTACAATCCTCAAGGAGAGTATTATGCTTCCGGTGGTTTTGGCAATCCAATTGCTTATGCACAGCATACAGGCAATAAATGGAAGACTTATTATTCTTACTACACACAGTTAGGCTTTGACATCACCCCTATCAAAAACTTAACCATTACAGGTGACATGTCATTGAATTATGACATCACCGATGAGAAGTATTATCGCAAAAGACACCAGACCTACCACTGGGATGGTTCTCTAAACTACGATGTCATAGATTACTGGGAAGGCGGAAAAACTAAGACAGAATCTCTTTATGGCAGAAATGAACATATAGTTACATCTTTGCATGCCAACTACAATTTCAATATTACAGATAAGCATATGTTCAATGCAATGTTCGGTGCTTCCCATGAAGAACTCGACAGCAGAGGATTCAATGCCTATCGTTATAATCTGATTACCGATGAATTGCCTGTATTGGGTTTAGGAGATGCAGAACAACAATATAATGATGAATATGCCAACGCATGGGCTATTACTTCCATTTTCGGACGTTTAGGCTACAATTGGGATAATCGTGTCTTTGTTGAAGCTACTTATCGTAATGACGGTTCTTCTAAATTCGCCAAAGGTCATAAATGGGAAGATTTCTGGGGTGTTTCCGGCTCATGGATCATTTCCAATGAAAACTTCTTCACACCTGTCAAGGATTATCTGAACAATTTAAAAATCAGACTTTCCTGGGGACAGTTGGGTAATCAGGCAGGTATTGGATTATATGATCATTATCAATATATTTTTGTAGGTGGACAATATCCATTCGGAGATTCCAATAACCCATTGAAAGTTCCTAATGCATCATTAGGAGGTATGCCTGCCGTTGACAGAACATGGGAAACCATTGAGACTTATAATGCCGGAATCGATTTCGGTTTATTGAATAATCGCTTAAATGGTACTTTCGATTATTTTATCAAAGAGAATAAAAACATGTTTTATGCAGAAGAATTTCCTACCATTTTGGGAACAAGTGCCCCCTCTATCAATGGAGCTCACGTCAGAACCAACGGTTGGGAACTTACACTGAACTGGAAAGATAAAATAGGTAAAGTTGGTTATAAACTGGGAGTAACTTTAAGCGATAATAAAACCAAAGTTGTTTCTTTAAGTGATTCCAGAAATCCAGGACATGGTTTAAATGCCTTTGTAGAGGGTTATCCTACCAATGCATTCTTCATTTATGAATTTGATGGATTCATTAAAGACGAAGCTGATCTTGCAGATTATAAATCTAAGATGAAAGGTGGAGTTCCTACTAACCTAAGAGTAGGTGATGCCAAATATGTAGATAAAGATGGAGATGGAATATTGGAACCGACATTATATAAGGCAGGTGACTCCAACTCAGGTGACATTGTATATAAAGGCACTCACAATCAACGGTATTTATATGGCATCAACCTGGGAGTCGACTGGAAAGGAATTGATTTTAGTGCATTCCTGCAAGGCGTAGGTAAATGGAATTGTATAAATGGAACTTATGCAGGAGGAGGAGAAGTCTGGAAACAATCATCCCAATATTTCTATCATAACACTTGGAGTGCAGACCGCCCGAATGCAGAATATCCTCGTTTAACTCAGGATGGAGGTATCCAAAATAACAATTATATGTGGTCAACTGCACCATATAAATATTTCAATAACAGATATTTGCGATTGAAGGAAATCCAGATAGGTTATACATTTCCAACCAAACTTACAAGGAAAATTGGTGTCGAAAACCTAAGAGTCTATGCAACAGGTATGAATCTATTTGAATGGGATAATTTACCAGATGGATTTGATCCTGAAGCTCCCTATAATGAAAACTT
>USSR01000250.1 GCA_900557355.1 uncultured Bacteroides sp. | reverse complement strand
CCTCATACGCACGTTCTTTTCTGACTGCTTCACGGAAAGTTTCTTCATTTAAGTTTGAAAGGTCGCAGCTTCCTGTATTGCTAGGATATCCATATCCACGACGACGAACTTCGTTAATTGCAGCATAAGCTTCTGTGGTAGGACCATGTTTCCATTCATTCAGCGCTTCGGCATAGATGAGTAATACATCTGCATAACGTAAGAAATACCAGTTTGCGTTAGATTTATCGTTATTGATAACCCCACCTGTCTTTTGGTATTTTATAAGATCCCATTTGGCTGGTGTATAGTTTTGTTTTTCTTTTTGAGCTTGAGTGGGATCTTGGTCTTTTAATTTTGCAGATTCTTCCGTGTCACTTTTACCTTTAGCCCATAATACGTAATCGTCATCATACTTATAGTTTGCTACTGATAGATCGCGACGTTTGTCATTTGCATTTTTGCCGTCTCTCCAATCGAGCACGAATGTATGGACTACTTTCATATTTCCTGCACAACTACCTCGTACACCGGCGATAGCTGTTGTTTTTACTCCATTCCATTTGCCGATACGCCCTACAGGATCTCCAGAACCAGATACGGTAGGAGAATAGAATGAAATCTCGATTAAGCTTTCTGTTGGATCCCATACACTGCTACAAGTATTTTCCCATAACTTTTCATAATTGCGCAGTAATGAATGTTTGCCGGATTCGATGAGGATACGTGCTGTTTTGGCAGCATCTTCCCATTTTGCTGTATTTTGTACAGGATATCCTGCCCATGTAGCATACACTTTTGCCAAGAGCCCAAGTGCTGCCCCTTTACTAAAACGATATGATGTGTTCTCACGAAGCTGATCGTCGATTGCATATGGTAGGACTTCACTAGCATAAAGAAGATCGTCTTCAATAAATTCATATACTTTATCAGGAGTAGCCTGTGTAAAAGTAGTAGGAGCTTGATAAGACATCTCTGTACTGGTAATCAAAGGAATATTTCCATAACGACGAACTAACTCGAAATAGAACATGGCTCTTAACGCTCTGGCTTCGGCTATATAAAGAGTTGCGATTTTTTTATCAGTAGTATTATAAGTCTCTATTTTTCCACTAATACGTTCCAGGAAGTCGTTTGCTCTGTAGATACCTTTATAAAGAACTTGCCATGTTTGTTGAATTTCTACTTGGGTAGTAGGAAAAGCGTTATTGACAATGATACGATAATTCGTTATATCGGAACCTTCTCCTTGAGATATATCTGTTCCCATGTTGAACAAGAAAGATAGATGATACCCGTATGCAGCATCTTCAACAGTTGTACGATATACTCCTAATAGAACATCTTGTGCTTCTTTAGCATTAGTCATGTAATTCTTCTTTTCCATTTCGCTTCTTGCCTCTTCATCTAATGAGCATGAATAAGGTAAAATGCACAGAATGGACATTGCTATGTAATATATTAATTTCTTCATATTATTTTCTCATATTAGAACTGTAAATCAATACCAAATGTAAATACTCTACTCTTAGGATAAGCACCCCAATCCAGTCCGGGAGTCATAGGACTTTTGCTGGCTGTACTTACTTCCGGATCATATCCGCTATAGTTGTTAAGGCAGAAGAGATTTTGTCCGGTAGCATATACGCGAAGTTTGGATACATGGAAACTACGAGTCCATTTATGAGGCAGTGTATATCCTAGTGTTATATTCTTTAAACGTAGGAAAGAACCATCTTCTACAAATCGTGAATACACATCGTTTACTACGTATCCATTGTAGCGAGGTACCTTGTTTGAAGCGTTTGTCGGACTCCAACGGTCTGCTACTTCTGCTAATTGGTTTCTACGTTGTGTATTGGTTTGAGTTGCATACAAACGGGTTGCATTATAAATGTCATTGCCGTAATTGAATTGCAACATAAAGCTAAAATCAATACCTTTATAGTTGAATGTGTTAGTGATACCACCATACCATTTAGGCAAAGCATTACCGATAACAGTACGGTCTTTAGTTGTTATTACTCCATCACCATCTTGATCTTTATATTTAACTGCTCCCGGAGACAATCTGTTTCCAAGACTTGGATTGCTTGTTACGCCTTCCTTTAATATTAAAGTGCTGGAACCCGGAACTGAATAAAAATCTGAATATTGATAAATACCATCAAATTCATATCCGTAAATCAGACCAAGCGATTGTCCGACAATAGCCATATAATCATATGAAGTGAAATTGCTATCAAAGCCAGAACGTGCTTGCATGTAGTTTACTCCTGACGCCAGTGACTTCAATGTATTCCTGATGAATGATATATTAAAGTTGGTTTGCCAAGTAAAATTCCGAGTTTGAATATTGGTGCTGTTTAAACTTAATTCAATACCCTTATTTTGAATTTTTCCTACGTTTTGCATTTGTGAGTCAAATCCTGTAATATGTGCCAGTGATTGTGACAATAGCAAGTCTTTTGTATTCTTGATAAAGAATTCAGCGGTTAAATTTAGGCGGTTGTCAAAGAAACCTAAGTCAATACCTAAGTTAGTAGTGTTTGATCCTTCCCATTTCAAATTCTTATTTCTAAGTTGTTTAGGATTTAAAACAGTAACACTACTATTGCCTATGCCATATTTATTTGCTTCATATAGGTCCAGAGATAGATAGTTAGGTATATTGTCATTTCCTACTGTACCCCAACCTAAACGAATTTTGAAATTTGAAATCCATTTAATATCTTTCATGAATGCTTCTTCTGATACACGCCACGCTGCAGAGAAAGAAGGGAAGAATCCCCATTTCTTATTTGATGAGAATACCGTAGAACCATCGGCACGTACTGTTGCTGTAAATAGATAACGATTGTCGTAATTATAGTTAGCACGTGCATAAAATGATAATAACGTTTTATCATAGTAAGTACTTTCAACCTTACTTGGAGTTGCACCTAGCCCCATGTTGTCATTTTCCATTTGATCGAAAGGGAATCCCATTGCTTCACCTAACAAATATTCTGTACTTTTGTAGGATACTTCGTGTCCTAGCATGACATCATAATTATGTTTCTTTACCTTTTGTTTCCAGGTTAAAGTATTAAAGTTGGTCCAGCGTACATCGCGTTGCATGGTTGTACGTCCATAAGGTTGTTCACCATTACGATATGCTTCCTTAGAGCCATTTTTATAAAAAATGTCAGTGCGGCTATTGGTTGTATTATATGTCCCGGCACTCTTAAAAGTAAGTCCTTGTATGATCTGCCAGCTTACAGATGCATTTCCAGACCACATTTCGCCACGTTTATTGTTAGTTACAGATTGAGTTTGCATAACAGGATTAACCTGTGCTAGGCTTTCGCCTGTTTCTAGCATTTCCGGGTCAATGGCCGAATGCAATAATTCTTCGTCGGTTAGCTTATTTCCACCTGTGGGACGTGCGCTAAGTATCTGAGCTAACATATTGAAGCGTCCGGAATCAGCTGTTGTTCCTACACCTTTACGATTAGTTAAAGCATAGTTAATAGTTGCATTGAACGATATATTTTTATTAATCTTTTGATCTATACGAAACTTAGCTGTTGTTTTGTCAAAACCGCTGTTGTTGAAGATACCGTTTTCTACATAGCGAGAAAAAGCCGCATTATATTGTGTATCATTGCTACCACCTCTAAGAGAGAAATTATGATCTTGAGACCAAGTCGGGTTGAAAGTCTCTTCTTGCCAATCTACTCCTTTTACGCCTACATAATCTTCTAATGAATGGTATCTAATTGGTTTTCCGGCATCATCAAATTCTTTGTCAGAAATGTAACTGCTCAAGAGATCATTATTAACTTCACCCTGTAATTTCACAAATTCGTAGGGAGATAATACATCCAATGTTTTAGAGATTTTACGATAACTTGCAGAACCATTATAGCTAATTTGTGGTTTCCCGCTTTTTCCTGATTTTGTTGTAATCATCACAACACCATTTGCTGCACGTGCACCATAAATGGCAGAAGATGAAGCGTCTTTAAGTACTTCAATAGATTCAATATCTGAATTTGATAAATAATCAATGTCGTCTACCTGAAAACCGTCTACAATGTAGAGCGGGCTTGAATCACCTGTCAGACTTCCTACACCACGAATGTTGATGTTGAACCCTGCACCAGGAGTACCATCTGTAGATGTGATTTGCACTCCGGCTATTTGTCCACCTAATGCACCTGCTACAGAACTTGTTTGAAATCCTTCAATATCTTTGGCAGCAACAGAAGCAACAGAACCTGTCAAATCGCTACGTTTCATCGCGCCATATCCAACTACTACTACCTCATCTAGTGCCTGGTTATCTGGAACCATTTTTATATTAATGGATCTTTGACCATTGAATTTTAGTTCTTGTGTTTTATAACCAATGTAAGAGATAGAAATTGTAGCTCCTTTTTTTGCTTTTAGAGTAAATTTTCCATCAAAATCTGTGATAGCTCCTGTCGAGGTGCCTTTAGCTTGTATAGTTGCTCCAATAAGAGGTGTGTCTGTTTCGTCTACAATAACACCTTTTAAAGTTAATTCTTGAGCATATACGCTGATTGTGACTATCAGTGCTAAGAGGGTGAAATACCCTCTTATGCTTATTGATTTAATTAGATTGTTTATGTTATACATAATTTCTATTTTTAACGTATTAGTATTTAGAAGTTAGGATCGAACCAGATGATTAGCGGGAACACCTGACTACCTTTTTGAGGATCTGCTCCAGTTTTATCGAAAGTCATCTGACCTGTGAATATACCATTAGGATACTCTCCGTCTAAAACCCATTTATTAGGATTCAATTTGAGGGCAAGCCCGTTAGTAGGATCAACATATCCTATAGCATAACTTAAAGTGTTTTTATTTTTCTCTATATTGGCATAATAGGAAATAGCATTCCTGGAACCTGTGTTAACCCCTCTACCAGAGTCTTCTCCGAATTTAGTCCAGAGAGTGTTCAGGAAGTTAGAAGTTTTAGGATCGCCATTGGTAAATGTACCGCTAATTGCCGTATAGTTAAATGAACGTCTGTAGTCTAAAGTGAACAATGATAAAGCTTCCGCATCTATACCTTTAATAATTGGTTTTTCAGAATAAGTACTATTACCAATTGTTTTTGGATTAACTTGGAATACAAATGGATTATATAATACATGAACACCAGCTATAACCAAGTCATAATGTATAAAGACAGGTACTTCCAGTGAGAATTCAGAATCTTTGTCTTCACCAACAGTGGCTGTAACAAAGAAGAATCCTGAACCATTTGTGGCTACTGGATCTGTTGCATCTAATCCTGGCCATATAGCATTTGCAAATGAAATCTTACCATTTTCATCTATTTCCAACTTATCACAGTTCTTTCCGTTTCTGATACTCCATCGTACATTTTTTCCTGTGATATCTGTAGTAGGAGCTTCTATTGTGAATTTACTTAGAATCGTAGCAGCATCGGCTGCTTTATCTACTGTGATTCTAAATTGATTGGCATTGCTTATTGCATCTACCCCAATGTTATTTCCGTAGCGTATGAAGCTAAATTTATTCGGATTATTCTTAACCTTTAAGTTGAATGACGCTTCTTTTGAATTTTTAGTATTAGATGCAGTCACTGTAATGGTATAGTCTCCGTTTGGTATGGTGTGGCCTTTCTTTGCAGATACTACTCCATTTTTGTCAATAGACAACTGTTTATTTAGATCATCCTTTAATGTGAACGTAATCCCATCTCCTTCAAGTCCTTCATCAGGAGTTACTTTTAATGGTGATGATTCATATATTTCTACATTCACAGGATAGCTAAAGTTTGCTACAGGTACAATTCTGTTTACTACTTTAAGAGTATATACATTGTTAAATGATACTCCATCTGTAGCATATTTATTTGCTACTTTTACAGATATTACATATTCCTGACCTATTTCAAAGCCGTGATGTTTGTCGACAGAGAGTACACCTGTTGTCGGATCAATTTTAATTTTATCCGTTGATGGTTCGATGCTTTTAATAGAATAGGCTATATTTTCCAAAGAGCCTTTTAGCATTGGAGCTTCACTTTTGAAAGTGGTTTCGGGTCCTTCCGCTGTTTCAGCTTCTATCAATCCTTCGTTAGGTTCATAAGTTAATCCTAAAGGTTTAGATGTGACATTGATAGTCAATGCATTCTCAAAGATTCCTTCATCTTCAGACGATGCGCCGGTAGTGAGTTTTAATGAAAGAGTATGTATTCCAGGTGCAATATCGCTTCCTCTTACAATTGTAATTTCTCCTGTTTGGGAGATATTGAAGAATGAAGAAATGTCACTTTTTGCTATTTCATATTTGGTAATAGATACATGATTACCATCAGTCTTAACTTGTGCTGTAGGTAATTCTTCCGTGCTTTCTGCATCTGAAACAATGCTGTATTCTATTTGAATTTCATTAGGTTCTACAGTGATGCCATCCGGTACAGGTTTCATCATGTTTACTTCTACAATATCCTTGTACTCATGATACGAACCACCAGCCATACATGAAATGGAAATTTTATATAAGCCTACCGGTGTGTCTTTTGCACTATTGATTTCAATAGCACCGGTTTCTTTATTGATAATAAAATCACTACCCATATAAGGTTCACCGTTTAATGTGATGCTTGTGATTGTAAAATCGGAAGGAACGCTCCCTTTGTAAGAAGGCTCTGAAATGATCCCGCTCATAGATGGACCTATATCGGTCATGCCTAAATAATAAAGTGCGAAACCAGTAGTGTCAGTGGTATCCTCATCTGAACAAGATGTATAGGTCATGACTAATACAACTGCCATCAAGACACCTAAAAAATGAGAAATGTCTTTTAGTAATTTAGATTTCATATTATATGATTATTAGATTTATTTTGAAGAAAGATCGTACACTGTACCTTTGACTGTGACTTGAATAGATACCCCTTCTGAATGGAACGTTCCAGCCGTTCCATCTTCATTATCAGTAAATTTGGCATCAACTTTCAGCTCCTCCCGTTCTGTATCGTTTTCAAATGGGCAGAGAATTGTTATATAGCGGGTTGCGCTGATTTCAATAGGCGTAATTTTAGGCTGACGAAGAGTGATTTGGTAGCCTAGACGTATAGGACCATCTTCTTTGTCTGTGTTTGTAGATACTACATTGGTCACATCTGTTGTAGATAATGCTTTGGCTGTTAGATCTTGACTCGTTTCTGTAAATGTGCCAGCAAAAATATTATTACTAGCAAAATTAGTGTATGCCTGATAATACTTATTATTGTTTACAGATGTTTGCAGATTTTTGTCAAATACAGAAGGAGTATCTTTATCACTAAGCAGATGGAAATTTATATTTGTCTTAGTACCAAGCGTAGATGCGCCATAACCTTCGTCTACAATCACAAAGAATTTCTGATTAACAAAGAATACAGTTCTACGGTGGGTGATGTCATCTGATTGTTGGTTTTCCGTAACTAAAATGTCTACATTATTTTTAGTTTCTAATTTGATCATTTTTCCTTCCATTACGCCACCTTGGCCGGTTGGCTTAGCAACTCCAATGGTTTTACTCATAATAGTCATTGTATTATGATTAACAGTTGAAGCGTATTTAGTACGAGCAGCTCCAGTATTGTAGGTAAATACACCTGCATCAGGGAAGAAGTTACGATCTTTGCGGTATAAACCGAAGGTTCCATTGTCAGGTTGGCAGTGCCATTGATTGGTAGGATTGTAGTTGTTCTTTAGAATCATCATGGTTGCATCTTTATCCCAACCGCTGCGTAACATATAATAACCAGAGGTGCTATAAGCTTTAGTTGTGTATGAAGGTTTACTTCCGTTCTTTCCTTCTGTTGCTACCCATAATAGCTCATTATTGTCAGGATACATAGCAGAATATTCCTTTAGCCTATTCAACAAAGTGCTTTTAGAATATGAAGCTGAACGGGTATCATTGAAATTGTCTATAGTATAATTAGGGTAAATCATATCCATAACAAATTCTGTTGCTTTCTTTAGTTTGCTGATGTAGCTGGGAGACAATAAATTAGTTTTGTTGTTAGCTTGAGCTATAAGATATATTTCTCGGAAGTCACTAATGGCAGCAGTATGATAGCTAAAATCTAACTCATATTCCACTCCATCATCATTAAATTGTGTGTCTAATGATTCGTTTAATCCTTGTGTTCCTTCTGTAGCCCATGTTGATGCATTCTTAAATTCCGGCATTAGCATGCCAGCAGTGGCTACGGCTTGATATTGAGAAATTAAGATATTGCCACTTTGATAATAATTCAATCGAATACACTCTACCTCTTTTTCAAATGCAACCAAGAAAGTAGAAAGCCATTCCGGAGTGAAATTTGTGGAATGAATAAAATAGGGCATAATGTCTACTTGGGAAAGAACTCTTTCTGCTACTTGTAGGCCTTTCCATTGATAGTCTACATCATTTTCGGAACCGCCAGCTGGTGGGAATATGGTTCCGGGAGTATATGGGAATGTTTCGATCCAACTGCCATATGCTTCAATCCATGATTGGATATATTTTTCATCTTTACTAATACGGTATGCTTTTGCTTGGGGAAGCATCCATTGATGGCGATGAAGTTGGTATCTGAATTCTTGCTCTTTTTTCTGTTTATCTTCGTTGGCATTCCAATCTATTTTCTTTGCAGATGCATCATAGAAAGAATAATATGTTTCTAGTTTAGTTACTTCATCTACACTTTCGGCGAATCCTTTTACATAGAAACGATGTTCAAGTGCTTGATCGGCAATGCGTTGATCTTTCTCGGAAATTGTTGGGTTAATCAAGTTGACATTAGGGTTGTTTACGTCTACTCTTGTTCTATAATACTCTAGTAATTCGTTAGCTGCATAATAGTATTCTCCATTTTCATAGAATTTTTTCACTTTCTCTAATCCTGGGTAATCGAGGTTAATGATCTCGATTACC
>USSR01000249.1 GCA_900557355.1 uncultured Bacteroides sp. | reverse complement strand
AAGAGCTTGTCTTTCAGAGGAAGAATGTCATTCCGAAAACTGATTTCTTGCATCTCTATTAATAATGACGGTTAAGTATATGGAAAGTTACAGCTGCTCACTACTTTTTTTGAATTATTTTTTGATGCGGGTTCCGCTATTCTCGTTAATTGCTGACGCTAAGGTAATTACCACTTCTGTTACTCCCGCATTCAAAGCTTCAAAAGAATTCTCCAGCTTGGGTATCATGCCTCCTTGAATAACACCGTCCGCTACGTATTGTTTGAATTGAGCAGGAGTGATCTGGGGTATCACGCTATCGTCATCGTTCTCGTCACGAAGCACCCCCTTCTTCTCAAAACAGAACACCAATGTCACATCAAACAAAACAGCAAGGGCTTTTGCAGTCTCTCCTGCAATCGTATCGGCATTCGTATTCAGCAGGTTGCCTGCACCGTCGTGCGTCAGCGGAGCCATTACGGGAACTACTCCTTTATGGATCAAATCACCCAAAAACTCTGCATTCACTTGCTTTACATCACCCACAAAGCCATAGTCAACGTCTTTCACCGGGCGTTTCACGGAACGGATAACATCCATATCCGCGCCTGTCAATCCCAGTGCATTGACACCACGCGCCTGAAGTCCGGCTACAATATTCTTGTTCACCAGTCCGCCGTACACCATCGTCACTACTTTCAGTGTTTCGGCATCCGTGATACGACGCCCGTTTACCATCTGGCTTTCAATGCCCAGTTGGGCAGCCAATTTTGTGGCCGAACGGCCACCTCCGTGTACCAAGACTTTGTAGCCCTCAATAGCTGCAAAGTCATCCAACAACTTATGGAGGGTAGCTTCTTCCTCCACGATTTTGCCACCCACCTTTATTACTGTTAGTTTTTCTCTCATATTCTTATTCCAAATAAGTATATCCGTACAGACCGGAACGATAATTGGAAAGGAATTCTTTACCTTCCTCCAATGAAATGCGTCCCTCTTTTACTGATTGAGTCACCCAAGTCTCCAGTGTACGCACCAGTTTCTTAGGACTATATTGAACATAGTCAAGCACTTCCGCTACAGTTTCGCCATCAATCACCTGTTCGATGGTATATCCTTTCTCATTAACAGATACATGCACAGCATTCGTATCACCGAAAAGATTATGCATATCACCCAGAATCTCCTGATAGGCACCTACCAGGAACACACCCATATAATAAGGTTCCTTACTCTTTAAAGAATGAGTGGGCAGATAGTGTGCCACATTCTTAGTCGAGATAAAGTTAGCGATCTTTCCATCCGAATCACAAGTGATGTCCTGCAAAGTTGCCGCACGGTCAGGACGTTCGTCCAGGCGCTGAATGGGCATAATTGGGAATATCTGGTCAATAGCCCAAGAATCCGGCAAGGACTGGAACAGTGAGAAGTTACAGAAATATTTATCCGCCAACAATTTCGGCAGTCCGCGAAGTTCATCGGGAGCATGCTTCAACCCGCCTGCAATCTGGTTCACCTCGCGCATAACAGACCAGTAAAGACGCTCAATCTGTGCACGTGTTTTCAAATCCACGATTCCATGACTGAACAAGTCGAGCGCTTCTTCACGGATTTGCTGTGCATCGTGCCAGGCTTCCAGCATTCTATTTTGATTCAATGTGTCCCAAATACCATAAAGTTCCTGCACCAATTCATGGTCTTCCTCAGTTACTTCCTCCTCATCATCCCATTCGGGCAAAGTGGTGGTTTCCAGCACTTCAAAAATAAGTACGGAATGATGGGCAGTCAGTGCACGCCCACTTTCCGTAATAATATTGGGATGGGGAATATCATTCTTATCACTGGCATCTACTAAAGTGGAAATAGAATCATTCACATATTCCTGAATGGAATAATTGACGCTGCTTTCGCTGCTGGACGAGCGTGTTCCATCGTAATCTACGCCCAAACCTCCACCGATATCAACGAATTCGACTTTGAACCCCATAGCGTGAAGCTGCACATAGAATTGGGATGCTTCGCGCAAGGCTGTCTTAATGCGACGAATTTTTGTAACCTGGCTTCCGATATGGAAATGTATCAATTTTAGACAATCTTTCAGTCCTTTTGACTCCAAAAAGTCGAGTGCTTCGAGCAGTTCACTGGAACTGAGTCCAAATTTGCTTGCATCACCGCCAGAATCTTCCCACTTGCCACTTCCTGAAGAAGCCAACTTAATACGAATGCCGATATTAGGCATAACATTCAACTGCTTCGCCATCTTGGCTATCAGCTTTAGCTCGTTCATTTTTTCTACTACAAGAAAGATACGCTTTCCCATCTTCTGGGCAAGCAAAGCCAACTCTATATAGCTCTCATCCTTATAGCCGTTGCAGATAATCAACGAGTCAGAATCTGAGTTTATCGCAATCACAGCATGAAGTTCAGGCTTCGACCCGGCTTCCAGCCCGAGATTGAATTTCTTTCCATGGCTGATAATCTCCTCAACCACAGGGCGCATCTGATTAACCTTAATAGGATAGATGATAAAGTTCTGCGCTTTATAGCCGTATTCCTCAGCGGCCTGTCTAAAACACGAAGAAGTCTTCTCAATCCGATTGTCCAGAATATCGGGAAAACGTATCAGCATAGGAGCCGCTACGTCTCGCAATTGCAACTCATCCACCAATTCTTTCAAATCGACGCCGACACCGTTTTTACGAGGTGTCACCACTACATGACCTTTGTCATTGATACCAAAGTACGAAGTGCCCCAACCTGTAATGTTATAAAGCTCTTCTGAATCTTCAATACGCCATTTTCTCATTTTTTGTAACTCAGATGTTTGTTTTTTGATTTTAATAGGGCGACAAAAATACGATAATTCTCGATATTTATTGCGTTTTCCTCCTAAAATTGCACATTTACAAGCGGTTAAATGCCCAGCAAGCTACGTAACTGCTGCACAGAATCCGCAATTTGCCGACGGCTTTCCAATTGTCCGGCATCGAAACGGTATTTTGCCTTACCATAGTGCGGCGCACGTTTTTCCAAAGCTTCTATAATGAAGGCCCGCAATTCTTCGTCCGTTTTTCCTTGCAGAATGGGACGTTGCTGCGTAGCCACTCGCAATCGACGGAACAGAACGTCAGGATGAACATCCAGAAAAACAGTCTGTCCGTTATCGTTCATGTACTCCATATTATCGAAGAAGCAAGGAGTACCGCCTCCGGTCGAGATAATGACGTTTTCAAACTCAGCCACTTCATGCAGCATGGTTCGCTCCAGTTCACGAAAAGAGGCCTCCCCCCGCTCTATGAACAATTCACGTATGGATTTGTGAAAACGTTCTTCGATATACCAGTCCAAATCGATGAACGGTATATTCAGTTCGCGGGCAAAAGCCTTTCCTAAAGTTGTTTTACCGGCTCCCATGTAACCGGTTAAAAAAATACGTATCATAAGCGCTTACCTTTGCGTACAAAGGTAAGCAATTCTATTCTGAGAGATTTACTATCAGATAAAAATTTTAATGCGTTCGCTCAAATCATTAAATTCTTTCTCGCCCGGTTCGGCAACAGGAGTACCGAAAGGCATCTGTGCAATCAGTTGCCAAGTCTCGGGAAGATGCCATGTGCTGCGTACATCTTCGTCAATCAACGGGTTATAGTGTTGCAGGGAAGCACCCAAGCCTTTGTCTTCAAGCATAGTCCAGATGGCCAACTGGTGCATGGCAGAAGTCTGTTGGGACCACGTCGGGAAATTATCTTGATAGGTAGGGAATTGTTTTTGCAGTCCTTCCACAATGGAACGGTCTTCAAAGAAGAGTATCGTGCCATATCCGCAAGAAAACGAAGTATCAATCTTCTTTTCCGACTGGCGATACTGTTCTTCGGACAAGCGTTCTTCCAACTGATCCTTCACAATTCTCCATAGTTTCTGGTGTTCATCACCCAGTAGCAGCACAACTCGTGTGGTCTGCGAATTAAATGCCGAAGGCACATATTTTACTGCTGTACGGATGATATGTACAATTTCCTCGTCCAGAACTGGAGAGTCGTTACTGATAGAATAATAACTGCGCCGATGCTCCAATGCTTCGGCAAATGTCCGTTCTCTGATCATATTTAATCCTTTCTTTTGATATTTATCATTTTTATCTTATATAAGGAAACAAATGAAAGGAGCAAGTTGTTCAAGACTTTCGTAAATAGAATGATAACTTGTAATCAGTATTTATTTAATCAGGTATTTCCTATCTCATTTGATAGTCTCCTTTGTTAAAACTAACAATTTTCTTTATCCTATACTCATTACTATATTCATTTAAAGAATATAGCCAACTCAGATACATCTCTTGAGGCATTTTTCGATACCCTAACTCATGTATCTTTGTATAGAGTTTGTCCATCTCTTGTTTAAGTTCTAGTTTTCCTTCTTTTTGATAAAATCGGCTCAAAACATGCGCTTTCAACAACCAGGCATTTATATAATTAGGGTAGTAAGCCAATGCTGTATCACAACATTGCATTACAAAGCTTCCATTCCGCATGCCATATTTATGTAAATAGCCCTGTGCCAAATCTGTGAGACACAACGCTACAGACTGCCTAACAGAAAGAGTATCCATATAAATACCATTTCTTATGGCATCCAGATGAATATATCCGGAAGCCGTCAACCATGCATCTGTTGGAAAATCAGCACAAGTCAGTTCTATGTTATACCAACCGGCACGCTGATTTCTGGCCTTTATATACATGTGATTCGGTGCTAAAGCCAACCAACATTCTTCACCCAACCTATCCATTATCATTTTATAAAGCAAAGGCATCGAATGGCAATTACCTCTTTTTGTTTGCATCATACGGGACACAAACATATTGCTCCAATCTTCCCTTCCACTATAATCATCAAAATTATATTCAAAAGGTAAATGACCAACAACAGTATCTCCCATTTGCATAGGAATGGTATCCGTCATAAAAACAAAAACCGCACATTGAGCCATAGCAGAACGCTCATCCCCCTTTCCATCATAACGGACATCACCAGAGAGAAGAATTCTCTTACAAAACTCAGCATACATGTCAATCTGTCTATCAAAAGCTTCTTTATTCAGATTTCCATTATAATAAGCATTTTCCACTGCATACACTGCTTTCTGCAGATCAAGAGAATCCCTACCATTCAGCATATTTGCAAGCCTTAATTGTTCTCTGTAATAAGCGGCTTGCGAATAAGCAGACAAAGAAATCATTGTAATAAACAAAAAAGAGATAATACTTCTAATTACTCCCATAGGTACACTTTATATATGAGTATATTACATTCACTTCACTACAACATCCCCTTTCTGACAATCAACAAACTATCGGAACTCACAATTTGAAACTCTATACCATAAGAATCATAATGGCCTATCGGAAATTTATCATAATCTAAGAAACCTGGCAAGGTATCACGATAGTCCAATAACATGTTCTTATTAACATATTTATTCCCAATATTTTCTTCTCCATAATAAACGAAGATGTAATCATTGACATAGGTATAGCCTTTAATCTTTTCTTTCAGATAATAAGGAACAACGAACATTGTTACATAAGTTTTTCCATCTTTATTATAAAAGTAAAGAGTAAAAGCCTCTTTTGTTAAGGGAATACCTAAATCCATCCCTTCAACATACTGTATAAATTTATCAACACCCCGTCCTATTTCTCCTATAAAAGGAGAAGTAGCAGTATTAACAATTGTATCCATGTTTATGTTTCTGATTTAGGTTCTCCCTATTAGCACAGCTATATAATATCAATATTATTGCTGTGAAAAGCATATATTTATAACTCATACTTTTAGCGCTTGGGTACTATAAAACGAAGTTCATAATTTATGTATGGTTTACAACCAATCAATAGCAACCTTTTTCTTTGACTTCTATGTCGCCAGTCTGACTATTGTACATCAAAAACCAAAATGGGGGATCAATAATAAGAAAAGGTGGATGTTCTTTATATGAGAATCGCTTTTTTGATTTCACTGCTAATATTATATTTGGAGGAATATCACCCTCCAACCAATAAAAGTATTCATTGTATTTATAAAAGCCTATTGATTCTTTCGCAGGAATATTCCAAAACATCATTTGAATAGAATAATTCAAGCTATCTATTTTTTCAAAGTCAAGATGAAAATTTCGCCATTTATTATCACAATTCATCCAACAAGCACCCTCTTCATCAAATAAGATGCCGTTCAAGTTTCTAATAAAAACACTATCGACACGTAACTCAGATGACAAAAAAGTATGAGTTTTTTGCGTCATATCAGGAGGAGGAATCACCTTACGGTCTTGCGCTTGGCCTATATTTACAGCAAAAACAAGTATTAAGCCAAAAATAATTTCCTTACTTACCATAATTACTTCTTATTGATTTTGGTCCATAATTTATATATGATTTACTACCAATCAATAGCAATCTTTTTCATTGACTTCAATATTACCAGTCTGACTATTGTATATCAAAAATCCAAAAGGTGGATCTATAACTTCGTACATATATTCTTTATATGAAAATCGTTTTTTCGATTTCGTTTTTAATATAATATTGGGAGGAACATCACCATAAAACCAATAAAAGTATTCATTGCGTTTTAAAAAGCCTATTGAGTTTCTAGCCGGAGTATCCCCCAAGCTTACAGTAATAAAATTATCTGAACCAGCTTTCTTTTCAAAAGAGATATAAAAATGTCTCCATGATTTACTACTATTTGGGCTAGAGAGTATTGAATTCATACGCTCCCATTTTTTATCAAATAACATACTATCCAAACGTTCAATAAAAGCACTATCAATCTGCAATTCAAGCGACATAAAGGTACGGGTAATCGGTTCCCAATCGGGAGGAGCAATCACTTTATTTTCTTGTGCACGGCTTGTGCTTATGCTTACTGAAAAAACAAGAATAAATCCTAAAATAGCTACTTTACTTCCCATAGTCACTTCTTATTGAGTTTGGTCCATAATTTATATATGACTTACTGCGCGGTAAATAAATCCTAAATGTCGGATTACTTAATCCCCTCTTTTGACGATCACCTACAACCCAAGCAGAAGCACCGACATCTCCCCACTCTCCAGCTTTACCATATTGGGGATGATTAAAAGAGCCTGACGGATATGGCGTGTTATCAGGATGGATGTGATTTTGCTCTCTGATGGTGTATCCTGCATATAACTGCCCAGAATATAAACGATTTATTCCATGTTCCTTTCCCTCATAATGGGACGTTGTAAGAAAATTCAATCCTTTATCTCCCACAATACCTGTTTTGGCTTGAGACCATTCTACCGTTGTATTAGCAGCCATAAACTCAAATAAACCAGTTCCGTTCTTATCCCCTCTGACTTTATAAACATCATACGATTCAACACTATTACCGTCAGAGGAAAAAGAAATGCTCCTTTGTGACTCAATAGTCCCATACCCAAAACTAATACTGTTATAAGCCATATTCCCATCAGCATCTGTTGTATAAGTTCGCTGATAATTTCCATCCGCATCCTTAGCAACCATATAAAAAGCGTCTTGTGTCGTATCTTTTATTCTTTTGACAATTTCTCCCTGTTGATTGATTTCCCATACATCTCTCCCATTAGGATCTACAAACCTCACCGGATTATTCATACAATACGCATACGGCGTTATCGAATAATATTTCTCAGCATGCGGATCTATCGATATACTTTGCAACTCAGGCCTCAACTCTATCAAAGTATCCCTTTCCATCACAAAGCCGACAACCTCCTTAGTCTTTGTATCATAAAGAACATCCCCTATCTCCACAACCACCTCCTGATCATGAAACTCCTTATTCTCGCTAAATGTAAACACATCAGCCTGATACCCCAAACGGGCAAAAGGATTGCCTTCCGATTTCTGAGCCTGTAAAGACAAAGTCACCAGTCCTGCCCCCATTGCAACAAGTAATACCTTCTTCATAGCATTTATTGTTTTTACATGATTATTTCACCATCTTCCGGAGTCTCAGTTGAGAATCCGACTTTTCCTTTTCTTTCAGACCTGCTACATGCTTCAACCAGTTCCGATAGATTTCAATTGGCATTTCTTCATACCCACTATCGTCTATCTCTTTATATAACTGATGCATACGAACATAATGCCGATAAGCATCAGGAGATATTTCCTTCAACATCTCAGGAGTACGAGCATTCATCAGGCGAGCTATTTCCATTGTTAATTTCGTCTGATAATCAGCTTCAATAATTTTTGCATCTATATTATTCGGAGCATATCGTTCACTTTGTTCTGCACATTTTATAATAAAAGAATCATAACCATATTTTACACGATAATACCTCCCCAACTGCGCCATCAACATCGCCACCGTTTCTTTCTTGCTAACAGGTGCCAAGTATAGTTCGTTACGAATTGCCTCGCTCTTGATATAGCTACCGTTCATATAATGGTAATCACTTAATACAGAACGACAAGTCAGTTCCAGATTATACCATGCCCCCTTATCATTTTTTATTTTAATGAACATGTGCTTGGGGGCATACGAAAGATAGGCCTCTGCATCCATTCTCTCAGCCATCACTAGATAAAGCAAAGGCATAGAATAACATTGCCCCATATTGCTGTGAAGCATAGATGATACAAAATGACTGGTATAATCCCTTTGAGAATCATAATCATCCAGATTATACTTCAAAGGATAATGCACAATTGTTTTCTCACTACCGGGTTGATTAATAGACAAAGTATCAGTCAACAAACTAAAAATAGCCATATTCTTAGCTAGCTCATCATCAGAGTCTAGTTTCAAGTCATTCAATCTCCACTGACAATACTGCACCCTTTCGCCAATCTCGTTTTGAAAGTCAGAATACTTCATCGTGTTGCCCAAATAGGCATTCTCTATCAGAAACACGGCACGTTCAAGATTCAACGGAATGGAGTCAGAAAGCATGG
>USSR01000248.1 GCA_900557355.1 uncultured Bacteroides sp. | reverse complement strand
CAACTGAATATCAGTTACAGATTTGAGTAAAATTACGGATCATATACCCGCAGGATGAAAGTCACAGTTATCATATTAGTAGGCTGATGGATTGAGAGATGAAGGTCAAGAGGCTGGACGGAAGTTCGGGCAATGCGGGAGCAGGTATGTTGCGTAAGGATAATAACCCATGAGGGGCGAGAAGTTCGTCCCGATCCCCGTAATGCAGGTAGGGGAGATAGTGCTTCTCCGGAATGGAGAAGGGCGTCGTGAACACAGATAGTGGCTCATCTGTAATTCCCGGAGGGGAGTACACCTCTACGTATACGGGGCGATGAGGGGTCAGAAAGACCGGCGTATACCTTCATAGGACGTTAAGAGAAGTCCAAAACAGAATTAGTGATAACCAAAATCGTTATCCATAGTTTATGCATTTTCAAATGAGCTATGGGTAGCGATTTTTTTAATGGAGGTAACGCAGATGGAGGAAAAAATAGATATTAAAGCAAAGACAATTAAGATGGATACGGGTAAAGGGAATACCATAAAAGTAACCATGTCATACGGTGAACAATCAACTTTGGAAGAGTTGTTGATAGCCTATTTGGGGCAGGAAATAGCAGGTGGAAGTGCAGCATAATAGTGGCTGCCCGATGATTTATAAGGGCTCGTGTGATGGTTGTGACTGGTAAAAATGCTGAAAATTATATTTTGTCAGAAAATGTGGAAAAAAGTGGTAGACAAATATTTGCTTGGAATGTAATATAAGCATGTGGCAGGAAAACAGATTAAAAAATAGCCACAATACCTGTAAAACATTGCGAACGCCTAGCCAACGTGATGACCAATGTTAAGTTTTTCTAATTGAATAGTTGACAGCAAGACAGCTTGAAAATGTCGGTGCAGATGAGACACCATGAAATAATAACCGCTGTCCATGGTCAACAAAGTAAGCGCAAGCTTACATACATATTTACATACGGAAACATCGTATGGATGCAGAGTATGGCGTCAGAGATTATAAGAATATATGACGTCAAAACAGTTTAAGTTGAAATGAATATCGAACCAGAATGAAGAAAAGATGTAAGTTATTTAGCTTTTCTGTAGGGTTTGTGCTTTTCGGCTTTCGTGTGTAAATGTGATATGTAGCGCGGTTGTTACAGCAGATGTAACAAGAGACTTTGTTAACTATGGAGAGCGGTTTTTGTGTCGCATGATTTAGCCATAAGGAGGACATTTTCAGGCTGTTTTTCATTTTTGAAGGGAAGGAGAAGAGTGTATTTTGCAGGAAACAGATACGAAAGAGCGGAATGTGACGGAGTGTTCGCAGCATGATGCAAAACAACAGGGAAAGGCGAAACGGTATGGAAAATATACTGTTCAGTCCACCTTTGCAGGAAGCTGTAGCATTACGGATGTTATGAATTGCTATATAGAACGGAAAGCGTCACTTAGATATCAATAGAAGCTATTTTTACAGCAGTTGAAGAACGATAGGAGGAATTGTAATGAGTAAGAAACAGATTGATATATACAGAACAGGAATTTATCTGAGATTGTCTCAGGGAGATGAAGATATTGATGGACTGGAGAAGAAGGAAAGTAACAGTATTTCCAACCAGAAACTTTTGCTGGAGGGATTTATAGGTGCCAATGATGATTTGAAGCTGGTGGATATTTTTATTGATGACGGTTACAGCGGAAGTAATTTTGACAGACCGGAGTTTCAGAGGATGATGGCATCCATGAAAGCGGGGAAGCTTGACTGCATTATTGTAAAAGATTTATCCCGACTTGCCAGGGAGCGTATTGGTGCGGATGAGCTGATACAGAAAACTTTTAAGAAATATAATGTGCGTTTTATTGCGGTATCGGAAGGGTACGATAGCCTGACTGCCAGTAGCAGTGAGACGCATACGATCATTCCTTTCAAGAACCTGCTGAATGAGCAGTATAACGGTGATACGTCCATGAAGGTTCGTACCAGTCAGGGCATTTTGAGAAGAAATGGGCTGTTTATCGGCGCATTTGCACCATATGGTTATCAAAAGGCAGAGGATAATAAGAATCATCTGGTGCCGGATCCTTATGCAGCCGGTGTGGTTCAGGGGATATTTGCAAAGAAGCTTTCGGGAATGAGTGCATCAGGAATTGCAAGGATTCTTAACAAGAATGGCGTGCTTGCACCATCGGAATATAAGGCAAAATGCGGAGAAAAATACAGTACCAGTTTTAAAGGCGCAGGACAGTCAAAATGGTCTGCCCAGACAGTGTCCAGGATTCTTAAGAATGTGGTGTATATCGGAACATTGGCGCAGGGAAAACGAACAACTGTCAGTCACAAGGTTAAGAAGGAAATAGCAGTACCGGAATGTGACTGGGTGGTAGTGGAGAATGCGCATGAAGCAATTATCAGCAGGATGGACTTTGATGCAGTACAGATTCTGATGAGTCGGGATACCATAGAAGTTGCTGGAAAAAACGAATCATATATGTATGCGGGAATTTTATATTGTGGTGATTGTGGCAGCAGTATGGTTCATCGCAAGGAGTCATACAAGGGCAGGGAATATATCAACTATATCTGTTCTAATTATAACCGGAACGGTAAAGATGCCTGCAGTCGTCACTGCATCCGTGAGGAGGACCTGAATCAGATTGTGCTGGGAGAATTACAGGGATATATCAACAGTATGTGCGACTGTGAAAAGGTGCTGGCACATCTGGATGAGCTGAATGTGAATTATGATGAGGCCGTTGCCCATGATAAAGAGATTGTTGCACTGAAGCAGGAGCTTACAAAATGTTCTGCATTTAAGGCTTCACTGTATCAGGATTTGCGTGATGAGATTATCAGCAAAGAGCAGTTTACAAGGTACCGCGAGGAGTTTTCGGCAAAAGAGCGGGAGCTTGAACAGGCAATCAGGGAGCAGGAGACAATCATCCGCAATATATATGAAAATGGAATTGTTGTGGCAAAGGATCTGGAGCAGTTTCGTGAAGGTCTGGTGATTGGAAATCTGGATCGTGTGGCACTTGTTTCATTTATTGACAGAATTTTGATCTATGATGATTTCAGGGTGGAAATTGTGTTTAAGTATCGTCAGGAGATGGAAAAGGTTACCGGATTGTTTGATGTCGTTAATGAGAAAGATGCGGAACCTGTGTACACCATGGTAGATGGTTTGCCAGTGCTGGAGCTTAAGGAGGCGGTGTAAATGGCGAGAACGAAGAACAGATTTAATGCAGTTCAGATACCGGAAGCGGTAACAGCTGGTGTACCTGTAAAGCAGAGAAAATCCTTTCGTGTTGCACTTTATGCCAGATTGTCGGTGGAACTGAAATCCAGACCGTCGGAGTCCATAGCCAACCAGCTGAGTATTTTAAGAGAATTTATCAAGGATAAGGCTGAATTTGCAGAATACCATGAATATGTTGACAGTGCAGTGTCGGGAACCAGTTTTGACAGACCTGCATTCGGGCAGATGATGGATGATGTCAGAGAAGGGAAAATCAGCTGCATTATTGTGAAGGATATGTCCCGTTTTGGCAGGGATTATATCGAAGCCAGCAACTATATTGAGACGATATTCCCGTTTCTTGGGGTACGTTTTATATCGGTAAGTGATCATTTTGACACGGAAGCAGAATTTAACCAGAATAAGGCGTTGGAAATAGCGTTGAAAAATCTGGTGAATGACATGTATGCCAAGGATATTTCAAAGCGTGTTTCAGTCAGTCGCAGGCTTGATATGGAAAGGGGCAAATTTACCGGAAGCAATGCACCATATGGTTATAAGGTGGATAGCGGGGATGCACTTCGCAAGTATGTGATAGACAGGGACGCGGCGGCAGTTGTCCGTCAGATTTTTGAACTGGCAGCAGATGGAGTGACGCTCAGGGAGATTGCGAAAGCACTTCAGGAGTATCGTCTTGCATTACCGGGAGATTATCTGAAAACAGGGAATCTCTATGTGGAGGAAGGTGCAGAGGCAAAGGCGTGGTATCCCGGTACGATTTCCAACATCCTGAAAAATCAGGCTTATATTGGGAACATGGTACAGGGGAAAAGGCGTACCAGCCTGTATGATAACGAGGCAAGGCATGCTACGGACGAAAATGATTGGATTGTGGTTGAAAATACACATGAAGCGATTGTGGATATGGAACTATTCGATAGGGTAAGAGCTGTTATGGATAAGAAGGTGGAAGAAAGCATTTTCACATCTGGCAGGGGAAAGAATCTGCCAATAAAAGAGGATATCTTTGCAGGAATTTTATTCTGTGGAAATTGTGGCAGAAGAATTCCTTTAGCTTCCAGAATCCTGGAGAAGGACGGAGTGCTGGAGCGCCAGTATTTTTATTCCTGCAGATACAATTATGATTTCGGTGGGAAACAGTGTGGCTGTACCATTATGGAGCAGGAGCTTATAAAGGTAGTGCATAACCTGCTTACAACTCAAATTGCAGTACTTACAGACAGTGCCAGGACGGAGGCTTCCATGCGAGGTGTGATGGACAGGGAACTGAAAAATCATGATGTGCGTATTCAGAAAATTCAGAAGCAGATTGACAGAAAGAATTATGAAGAGAGTAAGGCATATCAGTCTTATGTTACCGGTGAGATTACTAAGGCTGATTTCAAGTACAGGCAGGAGAAAAATGCTGATGCCATAATGAGACTTCGGGGACAGATATCGGATGAAGAGGCAAGCCGCAGGCGTGTGAAGAGATTTTGTGAGAAGAAGATACAATGGCTGAAAGCAATTTATCGTTTTCAAAGTGCGGTTACCCTGGATAGAAATATGATTAAAATTCTAGTCGACAGCATTTACCTGTATCCGGATAAGAGGCTGGTAATTAATCTGAATTTTAAAGATGAGTATGCCAGGATGGCAGACGGAGAGGAGATATAGAAGGGAGCAGATAGCAATATATTTGAGATTATCAAAGGAAGATGAATTTGTAAAAGATGAGAGCAACAGTATTACCAATCAGCGTGCTTTTATCCGTGGATTTATTAATAAAAATAAGGAACTTCGCAAAATGAGTGTGGTTGAGTTTGTGGATGATGGCTATTCTGGTAAAAATATGGACCGCCCGGATATGCAGAGAATGCTGGAAATGGTGAAAAGAAAGCAGATTTCATGTGTTATTGTAAAGGATTTCTCCAGATTTTCAAGAGATCATATCGAGCAGGGAAAATATATTGAACAGATATTTCCTTTTATGGGTGTGCGATTTATTGCCATAAATGATAATTATGACAGCGCAGATTATGTGGGTGGTATCGGTGAGATTGATGTTGCATTTAAGGGGATTCTATATGATTTCTTCAGTGAGGAACAGTCTTCCAAAGTATCATTGACACTTGATACAAAGCGTGGCAATGGTAAATACATAGCTACCTATGCTCCTTATGGCTATGTGAAAAGTCCGGAGGACAAGCATAAGTTGGTTGTGGATGAGTTTGCCAGTCAGATTGTAAAGCGCATTTTCAAAGAGTTTCTGTCTGGAAAATCTATGTACAAAATTTCAGAAGGACTGAACCGGGATGGAATAGATACGCCGGGAGTGTATATTGCCATGCAGTCTGGAAGTGAAAAGCAACTTGCCAGATATCGTGAGAAAAAGCCTCTCTGGAATAATGTTGCAATAGGAAGAATCCTCGGAAATGAGCAGTACACCGGCACGATGGTTTACAGCCGATTCAAGAGTGAGAATGTTGGCGATAAACACGCCAAAGCACTTCCAGAGGATGAATGGAAGCGTGTGGAAAATTGTCACGAAGCAATTGTCAGCAAGGCGGATTTTGAAAAAGTCGCTGCCATGCGAAAAGGAAATACATGTGCCAGTGCCAAAAGAAAGCATGAAACACATTGCCTGACTGGTAAAATGATCTGTGGTAACTGTGGGCATCGCCTGTCTCATACTTATGCCGGTCGACCGAAGTATTATTGTGCAAATCATTATCTGGACAAGACTGATGAAAAATGCAATATCAGTGTGCTGGATGCGGATATGGAGAGCGTTGTGAAGAAAGCACTTCAGATGATGATTGATGTCCTGGTAGATTCCAGAAATGTTGTGGATATGCAGCGGGAGAAACAGGCAGAGCGATTAAAGCAGGCAGAGAAGCATCTTTCAGATATGGAGCATAGCCGTGAACTAATTGAAAAGGATTTGCGTGAAGCTTATGAAAGCTACAAGCTGGAAATGACAGATAAAGAAACATATCTGGAACAGCGTAAGACATATGAGCAGATGCTTGAGCGCCTACAGGAGAATATCGAAGAGCAGATGGCAGCAGTCACCAAGATGGCAGATATGGATGTGCCGGAAGTGGCAGGTTTGGAGATGCTGGAAGGGCAGCTGAAGCTGACGGGACTTAACAGAGAAATGGTGGATGCTTTTGTGGAGGAGATTGTCGTGTATGCAAAGGACAGGGTGAAGATAAAGTGGAAGTTTCGGGATGAGTTTGGGGAGGTGGGAAAGGCTCGAAAGCCTTGATAATACTGATTATTCTGGTAGAGATTAATGAGGGGAGGTGGTATAATTGGAATGGGAGCGAAAAGTCAAAACAAATATATATTGTCAAGAAGGAAAAGAGGTGAAGTGATTGAAGAAGCAATTGATTATTTTGTCGTTAAGTCCGTTATTTTTACTAACAATACTGCAATATTTTCCATTTGAGAAGTTTGGTTGTGTGGTTGGCAATTTGTTCAATATTCAGATGATTTATAAACATTTGCCGTTATATATAGGAATGTGGATTTGTTTGATTTGGGTTATTGTGTCTTTGATCATATTTATTAAATTTGTATGTTTTCAACGATATGACGTAGTTGGGGGTTATGAAGTTAAGGATATCAAAGAAGAAAAAGATGCCGGATTGAATTTCTTTCTTACACTTATTTTGCCATTGTTGGTTAACGATATTTCGACGTGGAATGGTTTATTATTGATGATTTTTCTAGGTGTTATAATAATATGTTTGTTGTCGAAAACCAATTTATACTATCAAAACCCAGTACTAATAATACTGAAATATAAGGTGTATAAATTTAAATTTGTTGATAATGAGCATTTGCCAGATGGAGAGTATATTGCATTGATAAGAGGCAATATGGATAGTCGCAACACAATAGAGTACAAGAAGATAGAGGATAATGTTTTAGTTATCAGAAAGGAAGGATAAATTCATGAATAAACAAGAGATAACATCAAAAATTAAAGAAATTACAGAAACAGGTGCAGTGTGCGGTGTTGATGTATACGTCTGCTTAAAAGGTGAGGAGCAGGGATTTTATATTGAGAAGATGATATCGATGAATTCCTTGAAAGATAGAATTCGGTCTATTGCTTTGGAGATTATTAATACACAGTATTTGCAAGATGAGGTGGTGTACTGTGATATTTTAGATGTTATAGATAATAAAAAGGCAGTTTATGTTTTGGAGCAAAGTGATGAGTACAAACCATTTGCCTTGCTAAATGATGATAGTATGGATGAGGTTTTCAATTTTGACGAAAAGGACATAGGAAATGTCCTTGGCTTTTTATTCAAAATAAATCTAAATAGCAAGAAATTGTTTATATATCAGCAAGCATATGTAGGATCCAGATTGCAAGCAAAAAATAATCTAAGAATAATACAAAAAGATAATGTGTTTGAAATTGTCGATAAAGAAATGCTGAAAATCGATAAAAGAGGAGAATTACTTATCTTAGATAATACTATATTGGTAAGAAATGTTAAGGTTCTTTAAGATTTTTTTGGCTTTCAAGTGTTTGTCCGTAACCAAGCACAGAGTGTTATTTCCAAACTGGAAGAATTAGATATTATTGGAAATATAGCTACATTGAAGGAATATCAAACTGGAGAAAAATTAACTATATCCAAAAAACTTATGAAAGTGAAGAATTCACCGGTGTTGGCAATGGATAAAGATGAACTCATAAATAAAATACCATTAGTTCCTCGATATAAAAATATTATACATATTGAAAATGGAAAGATTCGTACAAATACGAAAAAAGATGTCGATAATCTTATGAAATTGCTTAATGATGATTATGTTAAATCGGAATTGACTGATATGGAGTATGATAGTACGTCCAAAACATTATTAAATAGTGAAAGTCAAGATGAATGAATTGTAATGCTTTAATTTCCCAACCCCTGCGGTATGCGCATGGTTATAAAGTTTCAAATGTAGGAAGATAGCGTAACTCATAATCATGCATGGGCAATTGCAAAGTGGGGAATTTCTCATTACCATATTACAATGTAAAAAGATGAATTGCAGAATTAACAAAAAGTGTTTGGTTTGAAAGGAATGTATGCAATGGAAAAACTACCAGTATATAGTTTGAATAAAAAGAAGGGGAATCTTGCGGCAGATTATTTAAAACGAGTTATATCTAATTTTGCTGTTGTTAATATTATTGATGAATCAGTAGACTTAGGAATAGACATGAGAGCAGAATTGCTTAAGGAAACTTCACCGATAGGTTTATTTTTTAATATTCAGAGTAAAGGAAAAGATGAGGTTGATAGCGAAACAGAAAAACAAGGGTATTTTACAGTGCCGATTAAAATATCAACGATAAACTATTGGCGTCAGCAGAATGATGTAACAATTTTGTTTGTTGTGGATAATGTTATGGGTAAATGTTATTGGTGTAATCCGCTTGAGCAGATTGCGGATAAAATTTCAAGTATCCAAAGCCAAGATACAGTGACAATAAGGGTATATTTGAATAAATATATCGATTTGAGTTCACAAGAATGTCCTAGTAGCATAAGACAAGATATAATGTTATATATGGTAAACCAAGTGGAACATATAAATGAAAAGTTGGAAAAAATCAAGAAAGAATTAATTTCAGGAAGTAAAGTAAATACAAAAACCTCAATTGAATTGCTGAAAAGAATCACTAAAACCGCAAGCCAAACAGTAGGAACATATGAG
>USSR01000247.1 GCA_900557355.1 uncultured Bacteroides sp. | reverse complement strand
TTATTGGCGGTCAACGCATAGGCACATGCGTAATAGGTTGCACCCGGAGCAAAACTGGCAACTAAATTAGCTGAAGTTTCACTGCCATTGGCAACTAAAACGGTAGAATTAGTAGAAGTAGGCTGCGCTTCCGAACTTACTAAAACCCCATACTCTCTGATGGCAGGATTCCCTGTTTCACTCACATTTATCACAAAAGTTGCATCATATTTATTGACGGTAACGCTACTCAATGAAACAGACGGTGCTGTAATATCAGGAACTCTGGTGTCATTGAGTGTATCATCATTCTCGCATGCAGTATTTATCAGAGCGCATACTAGAAATACTATTATATTTAATTTCTTCATATATTCTTCAATTTTATATCAGATTACTTGAATTTACTTTCTGTAGGAGCCGGGTTTTGCTCATTAGCCGTAATAGCATCACTGTTATCCAACTCTTGCAAAGGAATTTGATAAAGGAAATACCAACTTCCGGCATCAATCGTATAGCGTGCGCTCTTTAAGTGGTTAGATCCAGCGTAGTTACGATCAATGCCTTTTTTCAGGCGTAAATGATCGAATAAAGAGAAGCCTTCACCCCATAATTCCAAACGACGTTGATGATATACATCATCTACTGTCACAGAGTTTAGATTCCACGATGGATCTCTTTGCGACATCAACTCCTTTAGCACCGTTGCAGCCCCTATATTATCACCCTTGTGCGCTAATGCTTCTGCTTCATTCAGAATCATTTCTGATACGCGCATATACACATAATCAGCTTCCCAGTTAGCTACTTTCTTGAACTTTATATTTGTATATTCTGCAAATTTCTGCTCTTGCGCAGTATATTCTACACCAGTGCTGGAATGCTTGAAAAGAAGTTTTCTGGAATCGGAGGCATTCATTGAGTCATATAAACGTGCGTCGATTTTGCGGTATTGCCCTGCATCACCACCATAACCAGCATCATAAGAACACATAAATGAAAAGAAAGAAGCAAACTTCGAAGTTGTTTCAGCTGTAATATCGGCTCCCCATATCCACTCTTTCGCATTGATGTTGTTGAATGCAGCATCAGCAATCAATTCGCTCGGTGTATATACACTATAGCCGGCACGAGCCTTGCGGGCATAAGTAATAGCATCATCCCAATTGTTAGTGACCAAGCAGATACGTGAGTATAACCCGGCAGCAACCTGTTCGTCAATCATTGTTTTGTTAGGACGTTTCCAACCTTGAAGCGCCTGCATACCAGCCTTGAAGTCTTTCTCTATCTGTTCATACACTTGGCGCAGGGGCGCACGACCGGCAACAGCTGACTCGGCTTCTTCAGGAGTCAATACAATGGGGACACCTGGAGCATCTTCATTGCCAATATAGGTCTGTTGATACATTTGTGCCAAATAAGCATGAGCAAACGCGCGATAAACCAGTGCTTCGCCCCGATAAGCTTTCAGATTAGAATCAGTTACGCTCTCACTGATTTTAGAGATAATGTCATTAGCCTTTCCAATTATCGAATAGAAAAAGTTCCAATAGAAATAAGGACGAACATATTGTTCACTCCAATAGTCTAATTGATAGTCATACGTGAACCATCCGCTGCCAGCGACTTCGAATGCAAGGTCTTCGTTCATTACATCTCCCAAATGGTAAATGGACATCAATCCAAAATCACCATGCATCGGATTATCGCTGGTTGCTTTTCCAGAAGTGTTATATTGAGCCGTGTAATTGTTCAATCCCAGCATTAAGGGTTCCACTACTTTGATAAGCGCATCCGGACTGGAAGAACCAATCTCATCAATTTCTTCTTTACTGGCAACTCCTGCATTCTCCGTATCGAAGAATGCGTCACCACAACCAGTCAACACTATGCCGACAATTGCAGAAAATAGTATTATCTTAGTAATTTTCATATATATTCAGTTTAGTCAATTATTAAAATTCAAGATTGATGCCAAATGATACTGTACGCATGGCTGAATAATTATAGTCAGTATCTCCGGTAATACTCTGACGTGGGTCAAATCCCTTACGTGCCGAGAGCAAGAAAAGGTTATCACCTACTACATAAAAACGTAGTTTTTCAATTTTAGCTTTGCTGATCCAACGCTTCGGCAGAGAATAACCAAATGTCATGCTACGCAAACTTAAATAAGAAGCCTTAGTTAAGCTACGATCACCACTAACTCCTTGGTCTAAAGAGTTTTCTTGCAAACGAGGTATATCTGTATAGCGATTCTCCGGAGTCCAGCGATTTAGAATGTCTTTATGCCAGTTCGTTCCAGCACTACCGGCACCCATAAATCCACTGTACAAGCTATCATATACCCAACCGCCAATTTGATATGCAAAATTAGCGGACAAATCAAAGCCGATGAATTCCAAGTAAGTAGAGAAACCACCATACAGGTCTGGAATCGGAGATTTGTCCAGTTCATAACGAGTGGCTAAGCTTGTCTTGTTTACGGTTTTCCGGCCAATAACATTGCCTGCCTCATCTTTTTCATCAGCCCAATAAAGAGCATCACCATTATCAGGATCTACACCGGCAAATTTATAATCATAGTAATTAAATAATGGTTTGCCAACTTTACGATAATACTTACCTGTAGCCCAACCTTCTTGTGGACGGTCAGACGGAAGTTCCAACAATTCATTCTTGTAGTAGGTCGCATTCAGTGCAACATTCCACTTGAAATTGTTTCTTCTGAATATGTCGTAATTCAACTCAATTTCAACACCCTGGTTACGCATACGCATTGAGTTTTCATAAATATTGGCTGGCATACCTTGAGAGGGAGGAAGAGGTTTGCTGTAGAGCAAGTCCCAAGTCGTTTTTCTGAAATACTCAATATTACCGGAAAGTTTGCCCCAAAGATTGAATTCTACACCAGCATTGAAGTTATTACTCTTCTCCCATGTGATATCCTTATTACCGCGAAATGTATACTGAATGCCAATGGCTCCGTCATTACTAACCACCTTATATTGATCTTTATATGGCTGGTTGTTTACAATATTATCATTTCCTTGAGTACCAAAACTGGCTTTCAGCTTCAAGTCTTCTATCCAAGTGGCGGCAGCCATAAAATCTTCCTTGTTCACACGCCAAGAAGCACCTACTGACCAAAAGTCTCCCCAACGATTATCCGGATGAAAACGAGAAGAAGCGTCACGACGATAACTTGCAGAGAAATAGTATTTTTCATCATAGTTATATTTCACTTGACCAAAAAAACCTTCCAAAGCATATTCTGCAGCAGAAGAACTTGCATCAGACAATTTAGCGGCATTATCCAACTCCGGATTACTAGGCACTAAAAAGTTTTCTTTCCTTGCCCACACGTTTTCTACACGATCTTGTTTGGTTTCATGCCCTAACAACACTTCTACATTGTGCACACCTTTATAAGTATGTGCCCAATTTAATAACTGATTGGCATTCAATACATAATAACGCTCCATTTCTGTGGTGCCGCGCCCATTTACATTCAAGGCGTCACCACCGATAGGCGTTTGAAAACTTACTGTACGTGTATTAAAGTTATCAATACTTGCATTAATTGTTAGCTTGAAATCAGTCAGAAAAGTGAAATCTGCATAAGCTTTTGCATTGATAACATCTACTGTCCCTTTATATATATTATTCAGCTGTTGGTCGATAGGATGAACATTGGCTCCAATAGGACGTTTCCCCATTTCAGTACCATAATCATAGCGTACGTTTCCGCTTGCGTCATATACTTTGTTACCATCCTTATCGTACATATATACAGGATAGATAGGAGCAACTTGCTGCCCGAAAAAGAAAATGGATGAATAAGAACTACTGCCTACATTCGGAGAGTTTGTTTTTACATTACTATAAGCTAAGTTAAAACCAGCCTTGAACCAATCATTAACCTCTTGATCCACTTTTACGCGTGCGTTAATACGATCCATATTCGAATTCACAGTATAAGCATTATCATATAGGTAACCAATAGACGCATAATAGCTGGTTTTATCCGTACCACCGCTTAAAGAAATCGCATTCTCTTGGCGCATAGCTGGTCTAAAAGCTTCATCCAGCCAATTATCATGGTACTTCAGTTTGGCATTCGCATTCAGACGCCCTGTAATCGGATCTATTAATTCTGCATCTGCCACATTATAGCTATTATATCCCCCCAGCGTACTGACTAAGTCAGCTGATGCATATTGTCCAGCTGCCAAATAAGATTGTCCTGAAGCATAAGCATTGTTACGCATAGCTTCCCAGTAGAGTTCGTAATATTCCCCCTCATTCGTCAATACATCATAGCTGGGTACACCACGCATGTTTACACCTGTACGATTCTCAAACGTAACTTTTACCTTACCATTTTTACCTCGTTTAGTTGTTATCAGAACTACACCATTAGCCCCACGTGCACCATACAACGAATTCGCTGCGGCATCTTTTAATACTGTCATAGATTCAATGTCACCCGGAGCTATCTGATTCAGATTTCCTTCATAAGGAACACCATCAACAACAATCAGCGCTTTGCGGTTTGCAGAAATAGAACCGATACCACGAACATAAATGTCAGCTGAAGAACCTGGCTGACCACTGCTTTGAGAGATTTGCACACCGGCCATTGCTCCTTCTAAAGACTTGGACACATTAGAAGTCTGCATTTTAGCTATTTTATCACCACTCACATTTGAAACAGAGCCTGTAAAGGACGATTTTTTCGCTGTTCCATAAGCTACCACAATGACTTCGTCAAGCATTTCAGAATCTGCTTTTAGAAGTACTCTTACATTGGACTTTATTGCAATCTCTTGAGGCTGCATACCAATATACGAAATTTGCAATGTTTTCGCAGAACTATGCGCATACTACATATCTGATAAACAGATGTTTGCGCGTGTGATTAGAACTTCAATTTTAGTGTCAACAATTTATAATATATTGATATATAAGCAGCTAAAAAACAGAAAAACGCATTTACACCTACCACAAATATACTGTGTTGACTATTTAATCGTTTTATTATCAGTGTATTATTTATCTATGAATAGCATTGATGAACTACAAAACAGGTACTATGTGTTTAATTCAATTGAAAAATGTAATTAATGATAATTTTTTCAACTGAAATTCCGCAAACTTGCTATATTAATAATGGATAAACATTTTTGTTCGGAACATTTACTTCTGGAATGGTTTGTATAGCTAAATATAACGTTAATATATCTATATGTGCACGTTTTTGATGATAGCATAGGTAAAAGCGATAAATAGAATATTATTCCTATACTTATTATCGACCTGCAGCTGTTCAATATAAATTCTTCTCTATGCTCATTGTATAATAGACCTAATGAGAAAAGTGAAAAAGAAAAATAGAACAAAATTGTCAGAGCCACACTATAACGGTCAGATACATTTATATAACTTGCTATGCAAACAGGAACTTAATCGGCATTTCCCTCTGGGCAATGTATTGCATAGCTCTCCAAAAGTCACATGATGATCATCTTTTCATTTATTCTATTTGCAATAGAGAAAAATATGATTTATCTCTATTAAGAATAGAAATAAAACCGCGCTTATTTCCATTCTTAATAGAAAATATTATCTTTGTACTATAAATCACTAAGTTTATGAAACAACTTTTAAAGGATATCATAATTGACCAAAAGTCTTTCTTGCCAAGCGATTGTATAATTCAGGAAAAAAGTTTTTATAGCAGGTTCCAATGCCCGTATGCTAAGTAAGGAGCAGGGAACCTACCTGACCAGAATGCTATATTGCGATCGAGCTCTATCCTTTTTCATTTTCTGACTTCTTAAATTTTCGTGAACAGCAACATTTATTGGGTGATATATCCGGCACAATTGCGCGTGGAGAAATACAATCGGCTTTTAACGATTATTTAAAACAGGGTGGATTTCCTATTTATTTGAAGTCTGAAGACGGTATTGTTCTGAAAACATTGTATGATAACATTCTGTATAAGGACGTTATGGTTCGCAACCAGTTTGTAAATGAGCGTGAAATAAAAGAGTTGGTCTATTATACCGTCAGCAATATAGGTAAACTATTAACTTATACTTCATTGGCAAAAGTGATTGGAGTGAAAAAATCCCACGACAGTAAAGAACTATTTGGAGTATATTGAAAATACATATTTGCTCTTCTCTTTATCTAAACTCGATTATTCTGTTAGGGCACAGCTCCATAATCCCCAAAAAGTTTATGCAATAGACAATGCCTTAGTGCCCCGTTTGGGCTTCCATTTTTCAGGTGAAGAAGGGCGCTTGTTGGAAAATATGGTTTACATAGAATTACGTCGCCGAGGTGGAGAAATTTTTTATCATAATTCAGGGAATGCCGAGTGCAATTTTGTAGTTCGTGATGGTTTTCGTGTCGTGCAGGCAATTCAGGCTTGCTGCTTATTGGGTAGTTCCGATATCCGTGAGAGGGAAATCCGCGGCATTCAGGATGCTATGGATACATACCAGCTTTTGGAAGGAACAATAATCACCAATAGCCATGAAGAAGAGATGAAGTACGGAGATAAAATGATACATGTTCTGTTGGCATGGAAATGGTTACATCTTTAATATAGGGTGTATCTCTTTGTGTAAGAGAGATTGTTTTTTTGTTGTGATAATTAATAATATTTATAAATAGCTATAATATGCAAACTTTGTAAATACGGTAAAAGTTTCAATTACAATTGATGTTTTATCGTATTTAGTTTTCTGACATCCTCTGATTTTGATCACTTTTCTATTGCTTATCCTCCGATTTTGTGTAATTTATCCCAAAATCATCCTCCGAATATATTTTTATGCTATCTTTGTATTTAGTTTGAAAACCTTCTGTAAGGTCAGCAAAGTATGTTACAATGAAATGGACTAAAGAATAATCAGTATGATACAAAGAGAAATATTAGCAAAACTGCAGGAATGGAAAGACAGTGAGTATCGTAAGCCGCTTATCCTTCGGGGGGCACGTCAAGTGGGAAAAACGACTGTGGTCAATGAATTAGGTAGAAGTTTTGATAATTATCTCTATTTCAATCTGGAAGATGAGAATACCCGCAATGTGTTCGAGTTTAATATGCCCTTAACAGATAAAATCAGAATGCTATTTGCTACAAGACAGCAGGTCAGACGGGATGGAAGTACCCTTCTATTCATAGATGAAATACAAAATTCACCTAAGACTATTTCCTTATTGAGGTACTTTTATGAAGAACATCCGGAACTACACGTTATAGCCGCAGGTTCCCTGCTTGAAACTGCTGTGGATATGAAATCGTCATTTCCTGTTGGGCGTGTGGAATACATGGCATTGCGCCCATGTTCATTCCGTGAGTTCATCTCAGCTGTAGGTAAATCTCATTTATTTCAGATTATGGAACATCCGGAATTTACCGTAACCATTCATAGCGAATTGATGTCACTTTTCAACCAATATACTATCATAGGCGGTATGCCTGAAATAGTGCAGAGATATGCCGATAAGGGAGATTTGCTGGCAATGGACGATATATACGAAACACTCCTGCAAGCATATCGCGATGATGTGGAGAAATATGTTTTTCAGAATAAGCTACAAGACGTGGTGCGCTTTATCCTAGAGATGGGATGGCGCCAAGCCGGTTCGTCTATTACGTTGGGTAATTTCATGGATTCCCAATACAAGTCGGTTGAAGTAGGAGACGCTTTCCGACTACTTGAAAAGGCTATGCTTCTGGAACTTGTATACCCCACTACATCCGTGATGGTTCCCGTTATGCCACAAATACGGCGTTCTCCTAAATTAATTTGGCTCGATACAGGTCTCGTGAATTATGCGGCTGGCATTCGAAAAGAAATAATTGGGGCGAAAGACATACTCGACATTTGGCGTGGCCACATTGGAGAACACATTGTGGCACAAGAATTACTTGCGTTGAACTATAAAGTCAGTCAACGCAGGAGTTTTTGGGCTCGGGATAGGAAAGAGTCTGCTGCCGAAGTTGACTTCATTTATCTTCTTGATTCTAAAGTTTACCCCATAGAGGTCAAGACCGGGAATAATTCATCATTGCGGTCATTACATTCTTTTATGGATGACTCTCCTCTTGATATCGCAGTTCGAGTATGGTCCGGGCCCTTTTCGGTGGATGAGGTTTACACTATCCACAAAAGGAAGTTATTCAGACTTATCAATTTACCTTTCTATCTTATATGCAACATCGAGCAAATACTGCGGAATATTGAGGCTTAGTTTTTTTGTTAACAAGATACAACAGGCGGAAACTCAAGGAATGAAAATATTTGAAATTGAAGAAAAATATTATAATGAGGTTTTAGCAGGAGTTCGGCAATCTCCTAGAAATTCTGGACAACTATTCTAAAGATGTAGCCACTATGGATGAAATGCAGGATGGAAGGGATCATCCGGTAAATGCACACTATGCATTTACCGGTGAATCTATTTGATTATTTAATAGTTATATCTCCATAGGCCCAGTGGAAAAGTCCAGCATTTCCACCCGCAACAATCATTGCAGCTAACGCGTCAAACTGTATATTACCACTTTCTATAACCCCAACTATATCGCCTACAGTCGGTTCCCCACTCTGGTTTATAGCTACATAGCGATAATTGCCGTATTTAGATTCAGCAACAATTTGTCCATCAGGAATAGTTACTGTACCTGCTTCCAAATCAAATATTAGTTTGACATCTGCTAATTGCAACTGCACACCAGCATCAGAACTTAGGCCACTAAGGTATGCAGTCTTTTCATCAGCGTCATCCGGATCTGGGGTGATTGTTACACTGATAGAAGCGGTTCCCTCGTTAAGCAGGTTATAACCAGACAACGTTTTACTTCCCAAAAATGCACTCAATCTATGGGAAGCAGTTTCAAATTGTTTTACCTCGGAAGTTATAAACTTATTGGCGGTCAACGCATAGGCACATGCGTAATAGGTTGCACCCGGAGCAAAAAAAT
>USSR01000246.1 GCA_900557355.1 uncultured Bacteroides sp. | reverse complement strand
TATATGAAAAATATTTTGTATCAGGAATCTATTGTAGAAATTAAACATTTATTCCATATTATGAAAATCACAACCTTAATCCTGTTCATATTTGCAGGAACAGCTTTTGCCACGGAAACTTATTCCCAAGTGATGAAAGTGACTGTCATGGCAGATAAAATATCGACAGGTAAAGTTATCAATGAAATAGAAAAGCAAACCGATTATTTGTTCGTATATAATGTGAACGAAGTTAATCTGAAACGCACTGTACAAGTGAATGCAGAGAACAAGTCCGTAGCTGAAGTTCTGAACAAGGTATTCGAGGGAACTGATATTTATTATGCCATGGAAGGCAAGAATATTATGTTAATGAGCAAAGCAAAAGAAAATAGTTCTGTACAGCAGACGGAAAACAAAATAAAAGGTGTCGTAAAGGACACAAATGGTGAGCCCATTATCGGCGCTAATATAACAGTTAAAGGTCAATCAATAGGTACAATTACAGATATAGACGGGCGATTCATATTAGAAGCCTCGACAAATGCTCTATTACAAGTAACATACATAGGTTATGTTTCTCAAGAGCTACAAGTAAACAATAGAAAAGAAATAACAATTATTTTACAAGAAGATGCCAAAGCTTTAGAAGAAGTGGTCGTAATTGGTTATGGCACAGCGAAAAAATCAGATTTGACAGGTTCTACAGCACAAATCAAACCGGAAGCATTAACTGCATCAGTCGTAGGAAATGCTTTGGAATCATTGCAAGGTAAGGCAGCCGGAGTAGCTGTTTTCAATGACAATAAGCCAGGTGCTTCACCTTCTATTCGTGTGCGTGGTAGTGGTTCTATTACTGCCAGCAACGAGCCCTTATATGTTGTTGACGGCTTTCCTTTAATGGATGGAAACATTAGTGATTTGAATCCTAGCGATATAGAGTCCATGGAGATATTAAAAGATGCCTCTTCAACAGCTATTTATGGTTCACGTGGTGCAAATGGCGTAGTCATGATTACCACCAAAAAAGGTAAAAGTGGTACAAAGAATCTTTCAGTCAATACTTCAGTTGGAGTCCAGATTCCGGGGCGTCTAGCCAATTTAATCTCCGGAGAAGATTTTATTAATTTCATGAATGCCGGTTACAAGAATCAAGGAAGTAATGTACCCTTTCCGAATAATCCTTCTACATATGCTACCGATACAAATTGGGAAAAAGAAATTTTAGAGAACTCATCTTTGCTTCAAGATTATAGTATTACTTTTGACGGAAGTAGCAATAAAACCAATTATATGCTGTCAACAGGTTTCTATAATCAAGAAGGTTTGTTAAAAGCGCAGAATTATCAGAAATATACTTTCCATGGAAATTTGCAACATAGTTTCAATAAGTGGTTAACAATAGGTGCCAACACCCAATTTACATATAGCATTCAAGATGTATTTGATAGTGCTCTAATTGATATTTATAGATATGGATGGCCTACCGAAAAAATAAAAGATGAAGATGGTGCATATAATATAGCTTCTATGCATAACACATATATGCTTTATCCGTGGAATCCAGTTTTAGATATGAATGAAACCACTACTCGATTTACCACAAACCGTTTCTTAGGAAGTTTGTTCGCAGAAATGCAATTAACGAAAGACCTTAAATACCGTTTGAGTTTAGGCATTGATTTGAAAAACACCCGTAAATATAACTATGTGAGTTCCGAATCGGCCATAAATAAGGCATCCGGACTGAAAGGAAATGGCTATAATAATTGGGATAAGCGGTTTAGTAAGGTAATGGAGAACATATTAACTTACAATCATACATGGAATAAGCATCGTTTAACTGCAACAGCCGTATATTCATGGCAAGATTTCACTTACGAAGACATCAATCTGTCCGGTTCCGGCTTCGAAAACGACCAAACAGGCGCATGGTCTATGGGGTTAGCAGATAAAAGTTCAGTTTCATGGGCAACAAATAAATATAGTAATAAGTTAATTTCATTTACAGGACGAGTATCTTATGTATACGACGACAAATATTTATTAACAGCTACAAGTCGTTGGGATGGTTCTTCTCGGTTTGGAGCTAATAGTAAATGGGGATATTTTCCATCCGTAGGTTTAGGCTGGCGCCTTTCACAAGAATCATTTTTAAAATCAAATAAAGTTATTACAAATTTAAAAATCCGCAGTAGTTTTGGTATTACCGGTAATCAGGAAATAGGTAATTACAAATCATTAGCACAATTGATCGGTTCCAATTATACGGATGGTAGTTCTGTTATTTATGGTTTCAAAGAATCTATTGGAAATGGCGATTTAAAATGGGAAAGGACTACTCAACTCGATTTAGGTTTTGATTTAGGTTTATGGAATCGTATGGACATTGCTTTTGATTATTATATCCGAAATACCAATGACCTGCTATATGATGTTCCTATTCCTTCTACGTCAGGTTATTCTAGAATTTTGAGTAATATTGGTAAGGTTACTAATAAAGGCTGGGAACTATCAGTAGGTGGAACTATCATACAAAATAAAGATTTTAATTTATATGCCTCAGCTAATATAACCTATAATCAAAATAAAATAAAAGAATTATATGGTGGTGTTGATGAGGTATCCGTCCGTTATGAAGCAGGTGGGCTAGCTCGTATTTTAAAAGTTGGAGAATCAGTGGATGCAGTTTATGCCCGCCATTCATTGGGAATCATTAAAACTCAAGAACAATTAGAAGAATATAAAAAGAAAGTTCCTAATACTGCTGCTAATGCGCAACTAGGAGATGAAATGTATGAAGATATTAATAAAGATGGCTCTATTAGTTCAGATGACTACATTTGTTTAGGTTCCGTTCAGCCTAAATATTTTTATGGATTAAATATTGGCATGGAATATAAAGGATTTGGTATCAGTATTTATGGTCAGGGTGGTCATAAATATGCTTCCATAACCGGGGCTGAAGATTATTATACGAACAATTCTGCCTGGGCCATGAGTTACGCTAATCTAACAAGCTATTTATTGTATGGCGAAAATCAGATATCAAATAACGTACATATTCCAACACAATATGCATATAAACATATGTGGAGTCCTGAAAATCCCGATGGTGATTATCCTACCGCTGGGGCACATGATGTCTATCTGTCAGATAGAACTAATTCCAACTGGAAGTATTTTATACTGAAAAACATTCAAGTCAATTACGATTTAGCTCCATTATTGAAAATTAAATCAGTAAAGTCATTGAAAGTAAACTTAAACTTCCAGAATTTTGTAACATTTGCAAATCATCGTGGCTACAATCCTATAAACGGTGATACAAGTAATCCTTGGGCAAAATCAATTATTTTAGGTATTAATGCAAAATTCTAATTTATAATATAGCATGTTATGAGACAATTAAAATATATTTTGAGAGGACTAGCCTTATTGTCACTCCTCATTTTTAACAGTTGTACGAATTTGGATGAAAAGCCTTATACATTTATTGATCCAGATAGTTTTTATAAAAATGAAGAACAGCTAAATGCAGGATTAACAAATGTATATAATCAGTTTCGTAGTATGATGAGTGATTATACATACATTATGCGCATTGAAGAATGTACTGATTTTGGACAGCCTTGCCAGACAAAAGAGAATGGGCACTATATAAATTGCTGGTATGATATAAATAATGCTAGCTCATCTACATTTTCAAAACTATGGGGAGCTGCTTATGTTACTATAAATAGTACTAATACTGTATTGGCACGCGGTGAAAAAATAGACATTAGCGATGAAGCAAAATCTTGCATTTATGCACAAGCTCGTTTTATGCGTGCATATACTTACTTTGTTTTGGTTCGTTTATTTGGGGGAGTTCCTATTCCAGAGACGTTCACTAATAGTTTAGAAGGTTTAGAAATTCCCCGTAAATCCATAGATGAAGTGTATGATTACATTTTGGAAGATCTAGACTATTGTGAAGCACATCTGCCTATTCGTGGGACTAATAAATACGATGTATGGAGAGTCTCAAAAGGAGCAGTTCAGGCTTTATTAAGTGAAGTTTATCTCACATTGGCCTCTATGGAAGGTAATAATGAATATTATCAGAAGTGCGTGGACAATTGTGAGAAAATCATCCAATCAGGAGTATATAGTTTGGTAAGCAACTATTCAGATTTATGGTATGCATTTAACATTAATGCAAAAAACAATCAAGAATCTATCTTCGAATTACAATTTTCAGCGGAAGCGAAACAAGCAAACTGGTGTCATCAAATGTTTGGTTTTGCCAATAGTTTTACTATTCCGGGATATGGATATATGTTCTATCATCGTTTTGGACCTTCTATTTATGCGTGGGAGAGCTATGATAAAAAAGATGCACGCAGAGACGCCTTTGTAACGGAATTTTTTTATAATGGAACTAAATATGAGTTTCTTGCATCTGATAATGGTTTTTATCCAGGAAAAAAGAATTGGGTTTCTGCAACTCCAGGAAATGCTAAATTTTATGATTACCAAACAAGTGCAGACTTGAAATGCCCTAGTGCCAATATTTACATGTTACGGTATTCTGAAGTTCTGTTGAACTACGCGGAAGCAAAAAACAAGTTAGGCAGTTCGGACGAAGCTCTGGACAAACTGAACATGGTGCATCAGCGTGCAGGACTTCCAGCTTTGGACAATATGGGACAGGATAAACTGGATGAGGCTATATTTCAGGAAAGAGGATGGGAATTCATCGGCGAAGCAAAATTATATTATGATGAATTACGTACAGACCGCTTAGGGAAAAGGTTGAAAGGATTCATGAAGCGTGGAGTAGCTGAAGGCATGTACCTTTTCCAGGAATTACAGTTTGTACCCCAAAAAAGTTTCTTATGGAAGATTCCGCAAAGTGACGTAGACTCCAATCCTGCTCTGGAGCAAAATCCTGATAATTTATCAGGCCCGTTAAACTGATTATAATGTATACTGATAAATACCCTTGTTTTCTATGTACAAGGGTATTTATTAATCAATGACCAATTTATTTATATATACATATATGTTTTCAGAAAAGACAGTTTGTTTAATAATTTATATTACTCTATTCAGTTCACATTTATTAGCAACTCAAGTAGAAAAGGATATACCAGTGCCCGATAAAGTGGGAGCAGAAATCATGCCACAATTTATCGCCCCTTTTCATGATGTTCCTTTTAATATGCCTAAGTTACAATATCCTAAGTTTCCAGACTATTCTGTAAACATCAAGGATAATGGTGCCACTGTCGATAAACCAATAACCGAACTCGTCAACCGATTGATAATGGAAACTAGTCGGAAAGGTGGGGGAAAAGTAGTCATTCCTTCAGGTAAATGGAAGTCGGCCCGTATTATACTGAAAAGTAATGTCAACCTCTATCTGGAAAAAGGGGCGGAAATTGAATTTTCCGGTGAGCCGAAAGATTATTTGCCAAGTGTATACACTATGCACGAAGGTCGTCAGATTATGGGCTCCGGATCTTTTATTTATGCTTGTAATGAAGAAAACATTGCAATTACTGGGAAAGGCCATATTTATGGTCCTTCAATGGACTCGCCGATACGTAAAAACTCCAATAGTATTGCTTGGATAGAAAAGGATTTCCCAGAAAAAACAGAAGAACGTATCTTTGACGGTATGGAAGGACGTCATTTTTTCGCCCCAAAAGTTATTGCACCTATCCAGTGCAAAGGCGTATTTATTGAAGGTATGACCATAGAAAGATGCATGTTCTGGAATGTCAATCCGATATTATGTGAGGATGTAATCATACGTGGAGTCACGGTAAATTCCGTAGGGATTCCGAGTGGTGACGGTGTGGACATTACATGCAGCAAGAACGTATTGGTGGAATACTGTACCATGAATTGCGGAGACGACTGTTATGCTGTAAAAGGAGGTCGTGACGAAGAAGGTGCACGTATGGGTATCCCCACTGAAAATGTAATCATCCGCTATTGTTTTGCCAAAGCCGGTCATGGTGGTTTGACAACTGGTAGTGAAACTGGAGGTGGAATTAAAAACATATATGCTTATAATTGTGTATTTGACGGAACTGACATGCCACTGCGTTTTAAGACCCGTCGACCACGTACTGGAATTACAGAGAATATTTTCTATGAGAAATTGAGAATAAAAGACGCAAAAACTGTCCTCGTATGGGACTTGCTGGGAAGTTATAATTTTGTTGGCGAACTGGCTAACCGTTTACCACTGAGACCAGTAACTGCACTCACTCCCACTGTAAGAAATGTCCGTATCAAGAATTTCATTGTAGAGGCTGCCAATTGCTTTATTTCAGCACGTGGTATTCCGGAACTGCCCATCAATAACGTAAAAATAGAGGATGGCACAGTGCAATGTAATAAATTGATGCCCATCATGCATGACTTTGAAAATTTCACATTGCGAAATCTATCAATCAAATCAAAACAGAATAAGATTCATGTATTGAAAGGAAAAAATCTGCTGATGGAAAATATTGAGTTGTCCCTGCCCGAAAACAAACTTTATCTCAAAGTAGAGGGATCCAAAGACATCAATTTCAGAAATCTAAGTTCAGACATAAAGATTATAAAAAAATGAACCATTTAAGAATTATAGTATGAAACGACACTTGCTTATGCTAGTTGCAGAACTGCTGCTATGCTCAATATCATATGCTAAGACTTCTCCTCGCTTGTTTATACCTTTAGATAAGGAGTGGGGATATAAACCTATTACCAGTGCCGTCAGAAAGGCTCCATTAATTCCCGTCACCATCCCCCATACATGGAATGCGGAATATCTACCGGGGCAAATATCCTATAATCGGGAGATGATGGTTTATAAGAGAACTTTAACAATTTCTCCTGAGATGGAAGGAAAACGTTTATTTCTTTTTTTCGAAGGTATAAATTCTGTTGCCGATGTTTTTATCAATTACCAGACAGTCGCCCATCATTTAGGAGGTTATACTGCATTCTGCGCTGAAATTACTGATCAAGTTAAAAAGGGGAAAAATGATTTGGAGGTATGGGTGAGTAATGCTTATCGCACAGACGTACTACCCATCAATGGAGATTTCAATGTATATGGAGGTATTCATCGCCCTTGTCACCTGATAGTAACAGAAAATAACTGTATATCTCCATTGTTTTTCGCTTCTTCCGGTGTGTTTGTACACCAAAAAAATATTTCGAAAAAAAAGGCTGAATTTGTAGTCGAAAGCAGACTTTCATTAAAAGGAATAAAGTCGAACTTAAAAATACGTACTACCATACTTGACGCAACTGGAAAGACGGTAAAAAGTCAGGAAACAGAGGTTACAGATGAACAGCTAAACCAGCCCATGACTATCCAGAATCCCGTTTTATGGGATGCTAAACACAATCCTTATCTATACACTGTCAATGTAGAACTGTACGATGGAAATAGACTAGTGGATAAAGTTACTGAGCAAACAGGTTTCCGTTATTTCTCCATAGATCCTGATAAAGGTTTTTTCTTAAATGGAAAGCCTTATGATATTCACGGCTTTTGTCGCCATGAGGATGTAGAGGGCAAAGGAAGTGCCCTGTTACCAGAAGATTATGACAAAGATATAGAATTAATAAAAGAAGTAGGAGCTACAGGAATACGTCTGACACACTATCCGCATGCAAAAAGAATGCATGATCTATGTGACAGAAACGGCATCATACTTTGGGCTGAAATTCCGTTTGTCGGTCCCGGTGGATATGCCTATACCGGTTATGTTTCTAATCAAGGATTACATGACAATGCACGTCAGACTTTGAAAGAACTGGTTTATCAGAATTATAATCATCCCTCTATATGCTTTTGGGGAATATTCAATGAACTTCTAATTACAGATGAGAAAACATTTCAGGCTTATGACAACCCTGTCGTATTTGTTAAAGAATTGAACAGCCTTTATAAGCAATTGGATTCCTCCAGATTGACGACTTTCGCAACTTGTGTAAATCAGACAAATTATTTGGGGTGTGCAGATTTAATAGCATGGAATAAATATTTCAATTGGAATGACGGTCAGCAGATTGGTAGTTTTATGGATAAGGTAAAAGCTGATTCTCAAAACTATCCGGTAGGAGTGTCTGAATATGGTTTTGGAGGTAGTATTCATCAACATAGATGCCCTATAAATGAGAGTAAAGCTTCATTAGGAAGATTGCATCCAGAAGAATTTCAGGCAATCAGCCACGAAAAGAACTGGGAAGCACTAGCAGAACGTTCTTATTTATGGGCCAAATTTATATGGGTATTTGCTGATTTCCAGTCTGTCATCCGTAAAGAAGGAGATAGGGATGGAATGAATGATAAAGGACTTGTAACTTATGATCGACAAATAAAAAAAGATGCTTTCTATTTTTATAAAGCAAATTGGAATGCAGAACCTATGCTTCATTTGTGTGATAGCAGATTCACAGAACGCATTTACCCTATTACGTCTATAAAGGCATATACAAATTTAGAGGCTGCCACTCTTTACATGAATGGACAGAAAATAGAAAAAAAGAAACGGGATAAATATAACCGTATCATTTGGAACAATTTTACAACCAGGAAAAAACATAATTAAAATTGAAGTAAAAAACGGAAAGAAGATAATAAGTGAATCTTGCATTTGGACATTAAAACTATAATTATTATAAATAATGAGTTCAAAGAGACCGAACAGTTTATAGAAATGAAATAAAAAAAGAAACACATGAAAAGATTATTTATTCTTGCTAACTTCATATTCTTTACAATAGCATTATCTGCAGAAGTTAGATTGCCTTCCATTTTAGGAGATGGAATGGTATTACAACAAAAATCCAAAACCAATCTATGGGGATGGGCAACTCCACACAAGAAAATTACCATTGTTACGTCTTGGAATAATAAAACTTATACCGAACATTCTTCTTCTGACGGAAAATGGAATATAAAGATTGAAACACCAGAGGCAGGTGGTCCCTATACTATTACAATATCGGATGGGCAACGC
>USSR01000245.1 GCA_900557355.1 uncultured Bacteroides sp. | reverse complement strand
CACGAGCTGTTCCGAAATCTTCTTTTATAGCATCCATTTCATTGATAATGAAATCATAAATTTCAGACTCTTTATTTCTGGGTACAGCCAATGGTGCCGGATCTTCCATATATTCCGTCACCTCAGTAACCAAAGGTACACCACCGTATTGAACAACCATCTTAAAATAGGTATAAGCTCTAAAATAACGAGCCTCTGCCTGAAAATACTTCAACTTATCAACGGCAATTGAACCGGCAGATATCGTATTCAAATTACGGATATGAAGATTTAATTCACGGATAAAACCATAATCATAAAAGTCTCTGTAGTTAGTTCCTACATTTCCTGCAAAGTTCCAATACTGACTATTATTGGACGCTTCATCCCAACGAGTAAGATCATAAGAATCTCCATCGGCACCAAAATCTTGCCAATACTTCATGCGACCATAAAAATTGGCAGCAATACTGTTAATACCGGTTTCTGATGTATAGGCTTGATTTTCCGTAAAAGACATCTTATCCTCTTGCTCCAACCAACTGTCACAAGAAGAGAAAAGCAATAAGCCTGATAATAACGCTATTGATAATCTATTTTTTTTCATGTTACATTCAATTAAAAGGTTACGTTTACTCCAACTGTGTACACTTTGTGTTGCGGATAGTCGAATCCGGTAACAGAAGAGATTTCAGGGTCGAAACCAAAGTCATTCAAGCTATCCCAGCAAAGCAGATTAGAACCTTCAAAGTAAACTCTAAGTTTTTGTATCAAAGCTTTCTTTGTCCACTTAATCGGCAATGTATAACCTACCACTAAGTTACGCAGACGCAAATAGTTGATTTCCTTTGCATAAAAATCATTCCAGTCTCTGATGGAAGGATTGTTACTGCGAACAGCTGGGAACTTACCACGTTTCCAAGGAGATTTCGTATCGAAGATATCTTCATGTTGCCAAGAATCTATCACATTGTATACATATCCCATCTGGTCAGTACCAATACCATACTTCACATGCCAGTCACCAACGAATGTATTCATAAAACCACCGGCAAAATCGGCTGCAAAGTCAATACCTTTATATTCGAAGCCTAAGTTGATACCCATTGAAAGCAAGGGATTCTTGTTTGCATTGCCTCTATCCCAATCATAATCGGTAGCTGCATAACCCAAAGGACGCTTATCATAATCATCAATCAGACCATCACCATTAACATCTTTAAAAATCAAGTCACCCGGACGCAGGTTCACATTGTTAGCACCATCAATATTTACCGGATAGTTATCAATTTCTTCCTGAGTTTGGAACACACCGATAGTTTCCCACATCCATACGGCACCATTTTTCACATTAGACCAACGGTTAGTCTGTGCCCAACGATATTGATCCCATGCGTTCAAGAAGACTTCACCATAGTTATTAATTGTCTTTTGACGAGCTAAAGTCAAGTTAACGCCTACAAAATAGTTGAAGTCACTAACGCGATCATTCCATCTTACCATACCGTCAACACCACTGACCTGGTCGGAGTTCAAATTCTGTTTCTGTACACTATAACCTGCCTCATAAGGATAGATAATATCAGTCGGTTCAGCAGGAATACCACTTCTTTTTCTCTTAAAGAAGTCCACTTCAAATTTCAAACGATCATTCAGGAAACCCATATCGAAACCAACATTCATCATGGAAATCTTCATCCAAGAAAGTCCGGTTTGAGGGATTCCTCTGTAAGCAGTACCTGTAGTATAAGCATCTGGAGCGTTACCCAAAGGATTATTGCTTATAATAGCTCCTCCATTGTTAAATCCATAGCCTGGCAAGTAGGCAAAGTCCGGATAACTGGCATTAAAGTTTCTAGCCATATCATCGCCCATTTCACCATAAGAAGCTCTCAACTTAATACTGGAAATCCACTCAGCCACCTTAGAATCTTTGTAAAACTCTTCTTCAGACAGACGCCATGCACCTGAAACTGACGGGAAGAATCCCCATTGATTACCAGGAAGGAAACGCCAAGAAGCATCATAACGACCGGCAAAATCAAGGATATACTTTTCTTTATATGAATAACCTGCACGGAAAATGAAACTGGCTGTAGTAATAGTACGTACTGAATTACTTACATTATTATTAGCATTCGTTGTAATATTTTCCACAAACGGATTTTCTACAGGAGTCTGCCATACATTCAAATCTTTCCGATCTTCTTTAAAGAATTCAAAACCGGCAACGGCCGTCACATGATGATCTTTGGCAAAAATACGATCGTAATTCAAAGTAAACTGCCCCATCATTTCAACTTTATGATTTCTCATATCTCCACGATAAGTATCAGTTTTTGTAGATGCTACTTTGTACTCCTGTGTTGCAGGGTCATATCTATATTCATTCCAACTCTTCTCATTATCTGTCTGATGGAGGGTTTCGTAATAATAAGACAACAAACCTTTAGCTGTTAATCCTGGAAGTGGTGTCTTATATTCCAAATTTGCACTAAGTTGAATAGTGCGGAAGTCTTTCTGGTGCTTACCAGCATTATCTATAGTATAAGCAGCCATATTACGGGCACCATCATGAGTTGGGCTAATATAATTCAGATAATCCGGATTATCATTAGCATACGGACGCATAGTCGGAATCAAATTAAAGATAGAATTACGCATCTGGAAGTAGTCGTCTCCACCAGGAAGCGCCGGATTGACATTCTGCTCTATCTTACCCAATGTCTGAAAACCTACCTTGAGATTATCAGTCAACTGCATATTAAAGTTGGCCTGCAAATTCGTACGGTTATAATTGTATTCTTTGAACACGGCATCCTGATCAATATGTCCTACAGAAATATAGTAGTCAGTCTTCTCTGTACCACCACTGATATTAGCATTTACATAATACTGAGGAGCAGCATTACTTACAAAATTACCTTTCCAATCATATCCACGATAATCTTCACCTGTAGCCGGATTATAGTATCCTGTTCTCCATTTCTCCAGATCAGCCTTAGCATTTGCAATGTTATCAGCTCCTGTCAGGTTACCATCATTGGCTTGCTTCATGTAGTTACCCCATTTCCACTGGTAAGCATTCAACAATTCAGGATACTTTGTCCATCCTTGCCAGCCCATGTGAGCATTCAGGTTTATCTGAGGTTTCTGTCCTTTTTTACCAGTTTTCGTAGTAATCAACACAACACCATTGGCAGCCTTCACACCATAAATAGCGGCGGCACCATCCTTCAGAATAGATACATTCTCAATATCGTGAATATCCAAGGCATTGAACGCTGTCTCATCTTTCATGATACCATCGATAACATAAAGAGGAGTACCCATGTTACGAATCTCAAGGTTAGTCGAGGTTCCCGGTTGACCCGATTTCTGACGTGCAGTAATACCTGACACCTTACCTACCAAAGCATTGGCAGCCGACGTAGATGTAGAACGAGCCAAGTCTTTATTGTTCACCGAACTTACTGCAGCAGCCACTGTAGCTTTCTTCTGAGTAGCATATCCCACTACCACAACTTCGTCAAGCAATTCTGTATCTTCCTTCAGTGTAACGTCTAGGTTTCGTTTTCCCTTTACACTGACTTCTTGTGATGCATAACCCACAAATGAAACTGTCAGAACTGCATTAGTTCCCTTAACAGAAAGTGTAAACTTACCATCGACATCAGTAATCGTTCCGTTGGTAGTTCCTTTTTCCATAATGTTTACTCCAGGCAAAGGTTCACCTGTAACATCTTTCACAATACCCGACACACTGATATTTTGTGCCTGAAGCATTGCGGAAGACACTAAAACAACTAATAATAAGAAGAAATTCTTTCTTCTATTACCAGCCGAGATTAACTCATTAAAAAAGTGCTTCATAAGTTATTATTTAAAATTAAACATAAATTAGTTACTTATATATTATTGAAAACCGAAAAATGAGAACTTATCTGAAAACTAACTATCTTACCTTAATGTGTATATTTTAATATCATACTTGTTTCAATGGTGATCTAACGCCCTCCTTTCTTGATCTTAAAAAGTGAATACTCATTTATTTTTATAAACTTTAAATGCTTTTTGTTCTCCTGCAACTAAACATACATTCAAAATATAAAACCCTGAAAACATTCCATGCATCGGAAATGTGTATTCCTCATCTGTGGCCTTCACATCTTCGGTCCATAACCGTCTTCCTGCCAAATCTGTAAGCTCTACCTTTGAAATATCTTCTTTACCTTTATTTAGCAAGAAAAGCTGATCCCCTGAAATATATGCCGAAAGTGAATTTGCATCAATCGTTTCGATTCCGGTCTCCGGGTCCTGTCCATAATCGGAAGACTGATATTTCGAATATCTATTATTCAATTCCTCTACCTTAGATTTCGGCATAGCTTCTACTTCCTCCAAATCATAAGTACCAAAAGCATCCTTAAAACGAATCATCGGATCCAGATGAGCAGCAAAGTTCCACGTCAATGCTTCCATAATAGAATTCATTCTTCGCCCCGAGCCATTGCTTACCCTCACTTGAAAAGCTTCTTGCTGCAAACCTTCAGGTTGTCCAGGGTAAAGTTCCTGTCCCAGATTCATAGACTGTTTCGTATTGTGAGCACTGATACGTGCAACGTGAAGATAGTGTTCTTTACCCGTCAACAGATACAAGCGATAGTACACAAATGAGGACCATGCAAAACCTAAATCCGTAGCAGAATGACCGATAGCTATAATATGCTGTCCGACAATACTTCTGTCTTTAGGCCAATCTGTTTTTGCAGTCTGATCCTTTTCTACCGGTACTTCAAACATATAGGTCCAGCTTTCGGTATATGTAGCAGCTTGTTCTGCAGCAGCCAACCATTTCGGATCTTTTGTAAGGTCATAGATAGCAAGAAAACCGTTGATAGCTTGCTGACCGGATTCACTGTCGATAGTCTGCGGATTGTCTACCACACAAGCCACATAAAGATATCTTTCATGAATATTTGCATAAGAAAACTCTGCAGCTTTCAAAGCAGCTGTCTTGTAACGTTCATCATTAGTAGCGATATAAAGTTCCACCAGATAACGAACAGCACAAATAGTCAGAAACTTATTCTGATTACCTGCCGGATGTTTACCACCTACAACACTGAAAGGGTCATATTCCAGATAGTAACTACCATCTGCATTCTGATTAGCCACTAAGAATTCACCAAACTTCTTGCAGGCATTCAACCATGAAGGGATATCTATTCCATTACGTTTGGCATAACACCATGCATTCAGTAATCCGGCCATTCCATTACAAGCTTGGCGCATGGAAGTCTTTGCCCAGTCGTCCCATGTACCCCATAGTGCAGCATAACGCGTCTTGGGAAGTCCTAAGTCTGTCAATCCTTGAGAAGCCCATAAATTCAGTACATTACTTCCTCTTACCTTATATTCCTCATTACCAGTTTCTACACCTGCACGAAACAACGCATAACCAGCTATAGGCTGTGAGCCTACAAAACCGATTTCATAGGTATCCCTAACTAAAGAAAAATCTGTCAATTTTACACTCCATGGGAATCCGGGACCTTTTATATCCTTATCAACCGAACTGTCCAGATAATAATGATTAACAGTTTCAATCAATCCCCGATAAGCAGAATTCAAATTAACATCATAAATCTTTGGATTATACAGATTGAAAGCCAGTTTCCAAGCTTCATTTACAGCATTAGCATAGTCGGAAGTTTTATCTATTTTGAAATAGACATTATAAGTATGTTTATCAAATCCTTTTGTTATGGGATGCATACGTCTGCCCATTCCTCCGGTACGCAAGTCAGAACCTGGATAAGTAACTACAGCAGCAAAAGAGTCAGACTTCTTCCAGTTGACAACACCCACGCCACCAAACTGATAATTTTCGTCGACTACTACACCACGTGAATCATTCAGTACAGTTTCACATTTTGAATCTTTATGTACTAAAGTGAAAGTCAATCCACTTTCTTTTTGACGCATCATCACCACCGGAAGGGGAATGCGGTCTTCTCTATAAAGAAAACTCAAATCAGTAGCGACCGGAATGCCTGCAGGAATATTTCCATCTTTCTCAAAGTTACCTTTATACCAAACAGCAGGAATAAAGTATTCGCTATTTGCCAATACATCTTCCGGTGCAAACTGTAAGCCGAAAGAAGAAGAGAAGCCTTCATCATAAGGATTATCTCCCAACTCAACAACTTTCACGTTGCGTTTCAGTTCAAACTCACCGTTTCCCTTCGCTGTATATACGTCATTTATTTCAAAGACGGTGGTGCGAGGAGTGGTAGTCAGGCGTACCATCAACTCTACTTTATCACCATCCTTTGTATAAGATGTATAAGTCGGGTAGAAAGTATTCATCTTGACGTCAATCAGTAAAGCAGGATTATGCTCTGTACCCGCATTAAATTCTTTGCCATAAGCAGAGAATGTAACACCATACGTGTTATCTTTCTGACGGGTAATATTCAGTGTTACTTCACCGGATGACAAAGTTGCTTCTTGTGAAAAAGCAAAAGAGGTATAAAGTAAGCAACTTAACAGGAAAAGAAGTTTTAGCGTTTTCATAATAGTACTTCGATTACAATGTAACATTCGTTTTGATGGTGCAAATCTAACGTGAAATAATATAAGAGGATATCCCTTGCGTACCAAAAAATTGCTCTAATTTGTCTATTTACAAAATTGCCTCAAACGGCCTCCAGAAAGGGGAAAAGAGCAAAAATGCTCTATTCTTCCAAAAAAATGCTATTTCTGTTCAAAGAGGAAAAATTAGAGTTCATATCCACGTATTGTACGTATAGAAATAAATCAAAGATTACTGATGGACATTTGTTAGTTTTCTGATAATCAGCTAATAGTATTTACCAATGGCTTACTGCAAAATGTAAACGCATTTACTGCCGTATGTAACGGCCTTTACTCCTTATTGTAACACCATTTACCTCGGCATGTAACGAGCTTTACCTCGGTGTGTAAATGGAGTTACCGTGTGGGGTTAACAAAGTTATCATTTGGGATAAATAGAATCTCCATGAAATGAAACAACGATATACTTATCGTTCACCTCACATAAGTAAAAATCGGCTTGCTCTTACAGATTGGTCAAATGCTGTTGTTTTCTGAAAAATTAGCATCATTCCAAAAGGAAAGTTTCGCCTACATTTGCATCGAACTTAAATATATAATATCATGAATATACAACGATTATTAATCTGCATCTGTGTGGTACTAACTGCCGCTATCTCCGCTACTGCTCAAAGCAAAGTATGGAGTACAGAACAAGCCCAGAAATGGGGTAAAGAGAATCCTTGGTATTGTGGAGTTAATTATATTCCTGCCAATGCCATCAACTACACTGCCATGTGGGATAAAACGTCCTTCTCACCCGAAGTGATAGAAAAAGAAATGAAGTTAATGAAGAGTTTAGGTATGAACTGCGCGCGCGTAGTGATGCAATATGCGGTATATGAAGAAGATCCCGCATACTTCATACGTACACTCGACCGCTTTCTAAGTATCTGTGATAAGTACGGTGTAAAAGTAATGCCTATTTTCTTTGATGATTGCGCCTTCGGTGTCAATACAGACCCGACAGTAGGAAAACAACCCGAACCGCTGGAAGGCTGGTACGCCTGGGCCTGGTCTCCATCTCCCGGCTACTCAATGGTAGTAGATGAACGGACTCACGGTAAACTGGAAAAGTATGTAAAAGAAGTAATGAACCACTTCAAAAATGACCCGCGTATCTTTGTATGGGACTTATACAACGAACCTACCAACACCACCATGCCAGAAAGAAGCTGGCCACTCCTCCGTAAAATCTTCACATGGGCGCGTGAAGTGAATCCGAAGCAACCCATCACATCAGGACTCTGGAACGGAAACAAAGAGCTAAATGACTTCCTTGCATCAAACTCAGACATCATCACTTTCCACTGCTATGCTTCGAAAGAAGAAACTGAAAAAGTAATGAAAGAGCATCTTAAATTAGGTCGTCCTACCATCTGTACCGAGTGGATGAACCGTGTAGCCCACTCCACCATTCCGGAGATTCTTCCAATGTTGAAAGAAGCACATGTAGGCAGTATGATGTGGGGACTGGTAAATGGAAAGACGCAGACCCATCTATGCTGGGGACACCGTCCTGAACAATTGCCTTACACCGGAGTATGGCAACATGACATTTACAAGGGAGATTATACTCCGTATTCAGCTAAAGAAATTGAAATAATCAAGAAAACAACCAAGTAATCACATGAAAACATTTCTATTAACCCTTGCGTTAACAGCCTCCACTTCTTTGTGGGCGCAAAGTGAACAGGCTGTCATAACCATTCAGGCAAACCAGCCCCGACAGACCATCAGTAAACACATTTACGGACATTTTGCCGAACATCTGGGACGTTGTATCTATGATGGTTTCTGGGTAGACCCCAACATGAATGTACCTAAAGACGGACGTATCCGCATGGATATTGTCAACGCTTTGCACGACATCAGTGTACCTAATCTCCGGTGGCCCGGTGGCTGTTACGCTGATGAATATCAATGGCGTGACGGCATTGGAGACCCAGCCAAACGTCCCGTAACGCTCAACAGTCACTGGGGAGGTGTAACCGAGGATAACAGTTTCGGTACAGATGAATTCATGAAACTCTGTAAGTTACTTGGCTGCGAACCTTATATTTCAGCCAATATGGGTACTTCAACTCCTAAAGACCTGCGCGACTGGATTGAATACCTCAACTTCAGTGGAAAAACCCACCTGACACAACTCCGTGAACAAAATGGTCATAAAGAGCCCTATGGAGTAAGTTTCTTCGGCATTGGAAATGAAAGTTGGGGATGTGGTGGTAATATGACTCCTGAATATTACGCTGAGCAATATCGTGTCTTCCAGGAATATGCACGTAATTACTCTAACCACCCCATTAAGAAAATAGCCTCCGGTCCCAACAGTGCCGATTACAACTGGATGGAAATATGTCTGAAGAAAATACCGTCATATGCATTATGG
>USSR01000244.1 GCA_900557355.1 uncultured Bacteroides sp. | reverse complement strand
ACGGGGCTCGAACTCGCTTCGCTCAAACAGATCGCCCCTTACCTGCGCCTGACAGTGCCTACGCTTACGCACCTGCGCCTATGCCGGAGGGCTGCGCGGTGGTAGGAGTTTGTGTTTGTACGGAAATGAGATAGATTACTGATGAGGTTTTGTTAGTTTGTTGATAATCAACAGATAATATTTACCGATTGTTTACTGCCTAATGTAAAAGCATTTACTGCCGTATGTAACGACCTTTACCACTTATTGTAACGCTCTTTACCTCGGTATGTAACGACCTTTACCTCGGCATGTAAATGGAGTTACTGTGTGGGGTTAACAAAGTTACCATTTGGGGTAATGTCAGTTTAGCATTAAACTCATGTATGCTTGTTCCGAAGCAAATACTTTTTCTGTTAATTGCCCGATTGTTAATTGCTCATGTGCGCCCGGAAGCCGTCTGTGACTATACATACATTTCCCTTTATTCAGGTAATAATAACCATTGTTGGCTGAAAGTTCGTTGTCAATGAGATCAATGTTCATTTCTTCCTCGGGATGTGCGGCTGCATAAAGTTGCAGTACAGGTTTGGCCTGAATGATGCGTATCATACCCAGATCAAAAGAGGATTGATCTTTTATGGGAGGCATGATGATATCGAGGGTTTCGGTATGCATGTTCTGGCAAATGCGAGTAAGTAACGAATGTTCTGCTTCGGGAGTATCTGCAAGTAATTCCTTTATATAGAGCTTGGAAGCTTCTTCATCGGGATAGACAATGGCAAGAGCGGCAATTCCAGATTCATCCGAAAGGGTGAAAATACATCCACTGCTCAGATTGAGGTCTGCCAGTATGACGTAGAAGTCTGTCTTTGTATGTTGCAGACAGCAAGGGCGTTCTTGCATTTTGCGATTCAGATACTGATAGACATCTTCGTCATAGTTTGTGTAAGTCTGGAAACACCAGCCTGTCTCGGCAGATGAAGTGCGAGCAGGAGTATCTGTTTCATCGGTTGGTAGATGAAAAATACGTTTACCGTAACGGAAAGCCGTTGCATAACCTACGCGTGCATAGTAACCGAATAACCAGGGTTCGGCAGGAATAAGGGTAGTAAATGCGATATCATTACGATACATGCGCCCGAATGCCTGCGATAGCAATTCTCGCATAACGCCCCGGCTACGGTAGTCGGGGTGAGTGCAAGCTCCCGAAATATATGCAGTCGGTATACTATTACCATGAAAAGTGATCGGATAGGGAAGCATCTGTAAGGCGGCAATGACTTCATCACCACTTTCGATGGCAACATTCACTTCGCTGTTGTAGCGAAGGTTAAAGTACATATTCACAAACTCGTCATTGTCGTTAAAACAAAGCTTCCACAGCTTCTTTACCTTTTCACGCATTATTTCTATCTCCTATTCAGATGCTTACTATCTTTATTGATTATTTATTACTTGCTATTAACTACTTAAAAGAATCTTACCATTTCACCGGATCTACAGGGGTATCTTTCAGGCAAGCCATATATTTCTCCAGGACAATCACTGGCTGGTAGGATAGTTTGGCTTTGCGCAGACCTTCGATGCCCAAATCTTCTTCCCGGTTGATATAAGTATATTGCTCGGGGATATGGTTGGCGAATTCATAATTTATCATGGTGTAGGCACCATCAATCGTAGTGTCTGCTTTTTCTACATGTACGCCGAAAGTATCCTGGTTGATGGGCATACCGAAAGTGAAAGCTACAATTTTACCATCTACATGAAGAATACCTCCTGTCAGGCCAAGGGCATCGAAGTTATGCAGTGCATAGATAAGGGCGCGACGTTCGTTACCCGTACCTTCGTGCTGGTCGCAGTTGTTCACTTTGCACCATTCGGCTTCCAGATCGAGACATTCCTGTATACGGTTGGAAGTGAGAGGAACATATTCATAATTAGTATAGGTCCGGCGGAATTTATTGAGGTGGTTCCGTTTAGCTTGGAATTTCTTACCCGCCAATGTGGCAAGATCGGTCCGAAGATACAGGTAATCGGCATAATCTCTGTCCGCTTCGAAATGAAACTTATCAGGCATTATGGCTTCCAAGTCAGCGCGCATGCCTGCGCATACTCCGAGCATACAGAAGCGTTCACCTTCACGGTTGGCATCTTCTATCATATCCTCCAGCACTTTCTTTAAGTCTCCGTTCCCGACTGGCATCATATATACCAATTTTTCTCCTGCCCAGAATTTCAGTATCAGGAAACCGTCCTGTACTGCAAACTTGGTGTCGTAAAGGAAACGCCAACTACAGAGATTGGAGAATGAAAGGTCACAGTTGCGTCGAGGACTATGTTGTGTATAAGATGTAATGAGCTCTTTATCTTTAAGTTCGATGTCTTTAAATGATATCATATCGTCGTTTTCGTTAGTTTGAATATAAAGAATAACAAAGATAAGGAGAAATTGTTATAGCAACCCTAATAATCGCAAAATAGTCGGCGTAAGTAGAGCGGTGAAAATTCCATTCAGTGTAAGTCCAAGACTGGCGTAAGCTCCGTATTTGCTGCTGATATCCATGGCGGTGGAAGTTCCCACGGCATGGGCGGCAGCTCCCAAGGATAATCCTTGGGCAATAGGGCTCTTGATACGCGTTAGTTTTAGGGTTTTTATTCCGACAATACTACCCAGTAAACCGACGCAAACCACTACGGCAGCCGTCAGTGCCGGAATACCTCCTAATGTATCTGCTACTTCCATGGCAATAGGGGTAGTAACAGATTTAGGTGCCAATGAATAAATAATCTCCTGCGGTGCTCCCATCAGTTTGGCAATCACCACTACGGAAACTACCCCGATGATACAACCCGCCAATTGTGAAAGCAGGATCGGGACCAATTGTTTCTTTATGGCCTCCAATTGTAGATATAGGGGTACGCCAAGAGCTACTACTGCCGGTTTCAGCCAGAACTCGATGAGGTATCCGCCTTTGTTGTAGGTTTCGTAGTTGATATGCGCCATTTTCAGAAAGATAATCAGGATGGCGATAGTCAACAAAATGGGGTTAAGCAATAAAATACCAGTTTTCTTTTGCAACAGTTTTGAAAAGAAAAACACGCCGAAAGTAACGGCTAACAAGAAGAATTCGTTGTCTAAGTAACTCATTTGATTTTGCGTGCTAATTGATGAACCCACCCTGTAACGATTAAAACCAACAGGGTACTAACTAAAGAAGCAATCACTATCGGCCAGAATTGGGCAGCGATAATATCAAAATATAGCATGAGAGCTACACCGGGAGGAACAAAGAAGAATCCCAAATTAGCAACCAGAAAGTCGGACAAACCCTGCACCCATTGCAGTTTAATCCAACCCAATTTCAGGAAAAGGGTGAGCAACAGCATACCTATGATGCTGGACGGAAGCTTGATATCCGTAAGAAAAACAACCAATTCACCCAAAGCCAGGCATCCGAAAAGGATGGCGCATTGACGAATCATACTACTATTACCTATTTATTATTATTAAATTCAACTCTCTTTGGGCAATAACCTTCTTAATAACTGACCAAAAGTTGAATTGTTTACTGAAAACGCTGCAAAGTTAGGTGTTTTGCAAATTGGCTGTCACAGTTTCCTGCGATATTTCTTTCTATTTGTACATTTTGTGCCAGATTAGTGTTAAATATTATAATAATTGCGCTTTGGGCCACAAAAATGCCCCGAATTGCAATGTTGATATTGCAAAATTGTGTATTTTTGCGGCGTGAATAACACATCTACCGAATTTTTATACACAATTTATATATATGCAGAGATTAATTAATGAAATCGTTGAGCGCGCGAAAGCCGACCGCCAACGTATTGTTCTTCCTGAAGGAACGGAAGAACGTACTTTGAAAGCTGCCAATCAAATTTTGACAGATGGAGTTGCTGACTTGATTCTTCTGGGTAATCCGGACGAAATTAACGCTTGTGCAACAGAATGGGGACTTGGAAACATCAGTAAGGCTACTATTATTGATCCGGAGAATCATCCGAAGAAAGAAGAGTATGCACAATTGTTGTGTGAACTTCGCAAGAAAAAAGGTATGACTATCGAAGAGGCCCGTAAGTTGGTACTTAACCCACTTTATTTGGGCTGTCTGATTATTAAGAATGGTGATGCTGACGGTCAATTGGCAGGTGCACGCAATACGACGGGCGATGTACTGCGCCCGGCATTGCAAATCATTAAGACAACTCCGGGTATCACTTGTGTATCCGGTGCAATGCTGTTGCTGACGCACGCTCCCGAATATGGAAAGAACGGTATTTTGGTGATGGGTGATGTAGCTGTTACACCGGTTCCGGATGCGGAACAACTGGCGCAGATTGCGGTTTGTACCGCTCGCACTGCTAAGTCAGTGGTAGGTATGGAACCTAAAGTAGCGATGTTGAGCTTTTCAACTAAAGGTTCTGCTAAACATGAGGTTGTGGATAAAGTAATTGAAGCTGTGAGAATTGCTCATGAAATGGCTCCTGACTTGGCTCTAGACGGTGAGTTGCAGGCTGATGCTGCATTGGTTCCTGAAGTAGGTGCCAGCAAAGCTCCGGGCTCTCCGATTGCAGGAAACGCAAATGTGCTGATTGTGCCGAGCCTTGAAGTAGGTAATATTTCTTATAAATTGGTACAACGTTTAGGTCATGCAGATGCAGTAGGGCCGATTTTGCAAGGTATTGCCCGTCCGGTGAACGACTTGTCACGCGGTTGCTCCATCGAAGATATTTATCGCATGATTGCCATCACTGCCAACCAGGCTATTGGAGCCAAAGAATAAAATAATTATTAAATCTGAATATATAAAATGAAAGTCTTAGTATTAAACTGCGGTAGTTCGTCCATCAAATATAAATTGTTTGATATGGATCATAAAGAAGTGATCGCACAGGGTGGTATCGAAAAAATTGGCCTGCAAGGTTCTTTCCTGAAATTTACTTTGCCTAACGGTGAAAAGAAAGTTCTGGAGAAAGATATTCCCGAACATACCGTGGGGGTAGAATTTATTCTGGATACATTGACCAGTCCTGAATATGGTGCTATCAAGTCTTTGAATGAAATTAACGCAGTAGGTCACCGTATGGTGCATGGGGGGGAGAAATTCAGTGAATCTGTATTACTGACGCAGGAAGTACTGGATGCTTTTACCGCTTGCAACGATTTGGCTCCGCTTCACAATCCTGCTAACCTGAAAGGTGTAAACGCTATCTCTGCTATATTGCCCAACGTACCGCAAATTGGTGTATTCGATACTGCATTCCACCAGACTATGCCTGACTATGCTTATTTGTATGCTATTCCTTACGAATTGTATAAGAAGTATGGCGTACGTCGTTATGGTTTCCACGGAACTTCTCATCGTTACGTTTCACAACGTGTGTGTGAATTTCTGGGTGTGAACCCTGAAGGAAAGAAGATTATTACTTGTCATATTGGCAACGGTGGTTCTATCACTGCTGTAAAAGATGGTAAGAGTATTGATACCAGTATGGGCTTGACTCCGCTGGAAGGCTTGATGATGGGTACACGTAGCGGTGACATTGATGCTGGTGCCGTAACTTTCATTATGGAAAAGGAGAACCTGACTGCTGCCGGTGTATCTGACTTGTTGAACAAGAAGAGTGGTGTAAAAGGTATCTTTGGAGTATCCAGTGATATGCGCGAGTTGGAAGCTGCTGTTGCTGCCGGTAACAATAAAATGGCCGACCTGACTGAAAAGATGTATTTCTACCGTATTAAGAAGTATATCGGTGCTTATGCTGCTGCTTTGGGTGGCGTGGACATCATAGTGTTTACAGGTGGTGTAGGCGAAAATCAGGCTTCTTGTCGTTCAGGTGCATGCGAAGGTCTGGAATACATGGGTGTGAAACTGGATCTGGAAAAGAATAAGGTTCGTGGAGAAGAAGCGGTGATTTCTGCTGACGACTCTAAAGTGAAAGTTGTAGTTATCCCGACTGACGAAGAACTGATGATTGCCTCGGATACTATGGCTATCTTAAATAAGAAATAATCCTTGAAAAGTTAATAATCTCGCAATCGCGATGTAACAATGAAGCCGGAAGCAATGCGGATTGCCTTCCGGCTTTATTTTTTAACAGTATCTGCTCCAAGCACTGGCTTAAAATCCTTATCTTTGCTTGTCTCTTAAGAGAAAGCGACATTTATTCAAACTACTTTAAATATACCAATTTATGAAAAGATTCATGTATTTATTGTTCTTTGTCCTGTTGGCAGGTGTGACGTATGCCCAACAGGCAAAGTATGTATTTTATTTCATCGGTGATGGAATGGGAGTGAACCAGGTGAACGGTACGGAAATGTATCTGGCCGAACAGGAAGGACGCATTGGTGTGAAACCGTTGTTGTTTACTCAGTTCCCGGCTGTGGGTGTTGCCACAACTTTCTCTGCAACCAACTCTGTAACGGACTCTTCTGCTGCCGGAACAGCTCTGGCTACCGGAGTGAAGACGTATAACGGTGCTATCGGCATGGATGACCAGAAGAATGTGATTCAGACTGTTGCCGAGAGAGCTAAGAAAGCCGGGAAGAAAGTTGGTGTAACTACCAGTGTCAGTGTGGATCATGCTACTCCTGCTGCTTTCTATGCGCATCAGCCTAATCGTAATATGTATTACGAGATTGCTCTTGACTTGCCGAAGGCTAACTTTGATTTCTATGCAGGTGGTGGTTTCCTGAAGCCAACTACTACGGCTGACAAGAAAGAAGCTCCAAGCATTTTCCCCATCATTGAGGAAGCCGGTTATACGATTGCAAAAGGTGTAGACGATTTTAAAGCTAAAGCTGCTCAGGCTGATAAGATGGTGCTGATTCAGAAAGATGATGCCAACCCTTCTTGCCTGCCTTATTCTATTGACCGCAAAGATGGCGACTTGACTCTTGCAGAGATAACTGAAAGCGCTATTTCTTTTTTGACTAAGGGTAAGAATAAAGGTTTCTTCCTGATGGTAGAAGGTGGAAAGATAGACTGGTCTTGCCATTCAAATGACCCTGCTACTACTTTCGAAGAAGTGATAGATATGGACAATGCTATCAAAGTTGCGTATGAGTTTTATAAGAAGCATCCCAAAGAAACTTTGATTGTAGTAACGGCGGATCATGAAACTGGTGGTTTAGGATTGGGTACAGGCAAGTATGAATTGCATCTGAAAGCCTTGAAGAATCAAAAACAATCTCAGGATTTACTTTCTGTTGCTATCACTGATTTGCGTAAGGCAAAAGGACATGATGTAACTTGGGAAGATGCCAAAGCACTGTTGACAGAAAAGATGGGCTTTTGGACAGAGTTGCCTTTGACTTGGGAACAGGAAAAGATGTTGCGTGATGAGTTTGAACAGTCGTTTGTAAAGAACAAGGTCGTGTTCGAAGAAACTCTTTACTCAAAGACTGAACCGTTGGCTGCTTCTGCAAGAAAAGTAATGAGCCAGATTGCTATGGTAGGTTGGACAAGCGGCAGCCATACAGCAGGATATGTACCTGTATATGCGGTAGGTGCAGGCTCTAAAGAATTTGCTGGCAAATATGATAATACGGAAATCCCGAAGCGTATAGCAAAGGTTGCTGGATATAAGTAAGTTACGAGTTATGAGCTACAAGCTACAAGTACTATGCGGCATGATTGCGTAGCCCACTTGTAGCTTGTAGCTCGTAATTTGTAACTACTGTATTTCTTCCTTGACTATTTCATCCATTTCTTCGAGACGTTTCTTTCGCTCTTTTGCAGACTTTACTTTCTGATCCTTGTACCCAAGATCTGTACGCTCAGAAACCTCTTCACTGAATTCCTCGAATTCATCCTTTGCCGGACGACCATGCGGGTCGATATTCTCTTCGGCAATCGCATTATTCCTATAAATCAAATCATCCATAACTATATATTTTTAATGGTTTATGGATATATTACAAGATTAAAATGAAAAGGTTTCGTTTATTTCCTTTTTCTCGGGGATATTTACAGAAGATTAAATAGACGAAGCATCTGTTTACAGTGCCGGTAGCAGATTAAATTCATAGTTTGGTTTCTCCTTCGATAAAGTTCTCAAGGAAAAGGTTCTCACCATCGAAAACGGCATAAGAGAAATAATTGATCCAGTCTCCCAGTATGGTGATACGGGCGGTAGCGCTCAGCATCAAATCCAGTTCGATGTGGCGGTGTCCGTAGATAAAGTAATTAATATTCGGATGGCTTTTCAGATACTCTTTGGTGTAGAGTATCAGGAATTCTTTGTCTTCACCCATATAGTCAGGCTCTTTGCCGTCAATACGTTTCAAGCGGCTCTGCTTGGCCCAGTTCAGTCCCAATTCCATACTCCAACGGGGATGTATGGCAGAAAAAAGAACTTGTAGAAACTCGTTGTGAAACATGGAACGCAGGAACTTGAATTTCTTGTCAGGATCACCCAAACCATCACCGTGGGCAAGGTAGAACTCCTTACCGTATATTTCTGTTGTAAGCGGTTCGCGATGCATGATGACACCGCACTCTTTAGTCAGATAGTCTCCGCACCAAATGTCATGGTTTCCTGTGAAGAAGTGCACTTCCACTCCTATATCCGTCAGTTCGGACAGTTTGCCCAGGAAACGGGTATAGCCTTTCGGCACAACGGTCTTGAATTCATACCAAAAGTCGAACATATCGCCCAGCAAATACACAGCAGATGCTTTGTACTTGATACTGTCGAGGAAGTTGACGAGGCGTCGTTCTTGTGTGCGCCCGTGTTCGATGGCACGTGAGCCGAGGTGTGCATCCGAAAGGAAATATACGTTCTTCATAACCGTGCTATTCAGCTTGTTACTAACTACTTACTACTTGCGTTACTTATAAGAAACCCAATTCCAACTTGGCTTCTTCACTCATCATATCCTTGTCCCATTCCGGTTCGAATACCAGATTGATGGTGGCAGCAGTGACACCGTCCACTGATTCCACTTTCTGGCGCACGTCTTCCATAATAAAGTCGGCTGCCGGGCAGTTGGGAGCTGTCAGGGTCATGTCAATGTTAACTTCTCCGTTGTCGGAGACATC
>USSR01000243.1 GCA_900557355.1 uncultured Bacteroides sp. | reverse complement strand
TACGGGCTACGGCAGAGCGTGACGGAATGATAGGAACTTTTGAGAAAGTCGGTGCTACAATTATGGCAAATGCCTGCGGTCCCTGTATTGGTCAGTGGAAACGTGAGACAGATAACCCTACTCGCAAGAATTCTATCGTAACCTCTTTCAACCGTAATTTTGCCAAACGTGCAGACGGTAATCCGAATACGTATGCCTTTGTCGCGTCTCCCGAATTGACTATGGCACTGACGATTGCCGGAGACCTTTGTTTCAATCCGCTGACAGATGTATTGGTGAATCGTGAAGGTGAAAAAGTAAAACTCTCCGAACCTGTGGGTGAAGAATTGCCGCCGAAAGGATTTGCCGAAGGTAGTGAAGGGTATATGGCTCCCAGCTGTGAGAAGACGGAAATCAATGTGAACCCTCATTCGCAACGACTCCAATTGCTACAACCATTCCCTGCCTGGGAAGGAACTGATTTGCTTAATATGCCATTACTGATTAAGGCACAGGGCAAATGTACTACAGATCATATCTCAATGGCAGGGCCGGGTCTTCGTTTCCGTGGACATCTGGAGAATATCTCAGACAATATGCTGATGGGTGCTGTGAATGCTTTCAATGGAGAAACTAATAGTGTATGGAATCGCTCTACCAATACATACGGTCCGGTTTCCGGTACGGCAAAGATGTATAAGTCTGAAGGGATCTCTTCCGTTGTAGTAGCCGAAGAAAATTATGGTGAAGGTTCCAGTCGTGAACATGCCGCTATGGAGCCCCGTTTCCTGAATGTTCGTGTGATCTTGGCAAAGAGTTTTGCCAGGATCCATGAAACGAACCTAAAGAAACAAGGTATGCTGGCATTGACTTTTGTGGATAAAGCCGATTATGATAAGATTCAGGAACATGATTTAATTTCGGTAATCGGATTGATGGATTTTGCTCCCCGCCGTAATCTTAAGATTGTCCTTCACCACGAAGATGGTACGAAGGATAGCTTCGAAGCTCAACATACGTATAATGAACAGCAGATAGGCTGGTTCCGTGCCGGTTCTGCTCTTAATGCAAGATAGAAAGATGGATAAAATTACAGTACCTTTTATTACCGGTGATGGGGTAGGAGTTGAAATTACTCCTTCTATGCAAGCTATTGTGAATGCTGCCGTGCAGAAAGCATATAGTGGACAACGGCAAATTGAATGGATGGAAGTGTGGGCAGGCGAACGGGCTTTTGAAAAATGTGGCCTGTGGTTACCTGATGAAACGATGGAAGCTTTCCGTGATTACAAAGTGGGTATCAAAGGTCCGCTGACGACTCCTGTTGGCGGGGGGATTCGTTCTCTGAATGTGGCATTACGCCAAACGCTGGATTTGTATGTATGCCTGCGTCCGGTTCGTTGGTATCAGGGGATTCACTCTCCGGTTCGTCATCCGGAGAAGGTGAACATGTGTGTATTCCGTGAAAATACGGAAGATATTTATGCCGGTATCGAGTGGGAAGCCGGTACACCGGAGGCTGAGAAGTTCTATAAGTTTCTGCACGATGAGATGGGGGTGAAGAAAGTACGGTTCCCCGAGACATCTTCTTTCGGTGTGAAACCTGTTTCAAAAGAAGGAACGGAACGATTGGTGCGGGCTGCCTGTCGGTATGCACTTGAGAATAACCTGCCTTCTGTGACATTGGTGCACAAGGGAAATATTATGAAGTTTACCGAAGGTGGTTTCAAAAAGTGGGGCTACGAATTGGCTGAACGTGAATTTGGAGAAGCATTGGCTGACGGAAAGCTGGTGATAAAAGATTGCATTGCGGATGCTTTCCTGCAAAATACCTTGTTGATTCCTGAAGAATACTCTGTGATTGCTACCCTTAACCTGAATGGAGATTATATTTCCGATCAGTTGGCTGCCATGGTGGGCGGTATCGGCATTGCTCCCGGAGCAAATATCAACTACCAGACCGGACATGCCATCTTTGAAGCCACCCATGGTACGGCACCGAATATTGCAGGTAAAGATATTGTGAATCCCTGTTCCATCATTCTGTCTGCCGTAATGATGCTCGAATACTTCGGTTGGAAAGAATCTGCTTCCTTGATAGAACATGCCCTGGAACAAAGTTTCCTTGATGCCCGTGCTACCGCTGACTTGGCGCGCTTCATGCCCGGCGGTGTCTCTTTGTCCACTTCTGCCTTTACCCGGGAGATAGTGGAAAGAATTGAAAAATAATACTAACGATTAAAACGATACGAAAATGAAGAAGGAATATTTAGTTTATAAGCTTTCCGAGGATATGAAGGAAGCGGTTCGGATTGATACCGAATTGTTCTCCAAATTTGATGTGAAGCGCGGTTTGCGCAATGAAGACGGCACAGGTGTGTTGGTCGGGCTCACCAGAATTGGTAATGTAGTGGGGTATGAACGTGTTCCGGGCGGTGGCTTGAAACCTATCCCGGGTAAGTTGTTCTACCGTGGTTATGATGTAGAGGATATTGTTCATGCTTTTGTTAAAGAGAAGCGTTTCGGATTCGAGGAAGTGGCTTATCTGTTGTTGTCCGGCAATCTGCCTGATAAAGAAGAACTGGCTTCTTTCCGTGAACTTATCAATGACAACATGCCGTTGGAACAGAAAACCAAGATGAATATTATCGAACTGGAAGGAAATAATATTATGAATATCCTGGCACGCAGTGTACTCGAGATGTACCGTTTTGACCCTGCTGCCGATGATACTTCCCGTGACAATCTGATGCGCCAGAGCATTGATTTGATTTCCAAGTTCCCGACCATTATTGCGTATGCATATAATATGTTGCGCCATGCCACTTTCGGTCGTTCATTGCATATTCGCCATCCGCAGGAAAATCTTTCTATTGCCGAAAATTTCCTCTATATGCTGAAACGCAATTATACGCAGTTGGAGGCTCGTACGCTCGACCTTTTGTTGGTGCTTCAGGCAGAGCATGGTGGTGGTAATAACTCCACTTTCACGGTTCGTGTTACTTCTTCTACCGGAACGGATACATACTCATCCATTGCCGCAGGTATCGGCTCGTTGAAAGGTCCGCTTCATGGCGGTGCAAATATTCAGGTGGCTGATATGTTCCATCACTTACAGGAGAATATTCAGGACTGGACAAGTGTGGATGAGATCGACACTTACTTCACCCGGATGCTGAATAAGGAAGTTTATAACAAGACCGGATTGATTTATGGCATCGGACATGCTGTTTATACGATTTCCGATCCACGTGCTATCTTACTAAAAGAACTGGCTCGTGATCTTGCCCGGGAAAAGGGTAAAGAGCGCGAATTTGCTTTCCTTGAACTCTTGGAAGAACGCGCTATCGAAACTTTCGGTCGCGTGAAGAATAATGGAAAGACGGTATCGAGCAACGTTGATTTCTATTCCGGCTTTGTTTATGAAATGATTGGATTACCGCAGGAAATCTTTACGCCATTGTTTGCTATGGCTCGTATCGTCGGCTGGTGTGCGCACCGTAATGAAGAATTGAACTTTGAAGGCAAGCGTATCATTCGTCCGGCATACAAAAATGTACTTGAAGATACGACCTATGTACCTATCAAGAAACGATAAATACTTGTAAACTATTTAGGGGAGAAAAGTTTTCTTTCTCCTCCTTTTTATATATCTTTGCCCGTACTTAAATCGAAACAAGTATGGAACAAGGGACTTTTCAGCTATTTCTTGGTGCCATGAGCATCATCGCACTGTTTGTATTTATCGCACTTTATTTTGTCAAAGCGGGATATGGAATGTTTCGCACTGCATCTTGGGGCATTTCCATTAATAATAAATTGGCATGGATGTTGATGGAGGCACCTGTATTTATTGTGATGTTATTACTTTGGTGGAATTCAGCACGATATAATTCAATTGCTCCCCTAATTTTTTTTCTCTTATTTCAATTACATTATTTCCAGCGCGCCTTTGTGTTTCCTTTCCTGGGAAAGAGTCGTATGCCGCTTGTCATTATGATGATGGGAATGCTGTTTAACCTCCTGAATGGCTTTATGCAAGGAGAATGGCTTTTTTATCTGGCTCCTGAACTTTTTTATACACCGGAGTGGTTGATGACTCCTCAGTTTATTATTGGAGTGTTGCTATTCTTTATCGGAATGGGGATCAACTGGTATTCGGATTATGTAATCCGCCATCTTCGTAAACCGGGAGATACGCGGCATTACCTTCCATCGCAGGGGATGTATCGTTATGTCACCTCTGCCAATTACTTTGGTGAAATCATAGAATGGGCAGGATGGGCTATATTGACCTGGTCGCTCTCCGGACTGGTTTTCCTGTGGTGGACAGTGGCTAATCTGGTTCCTCGTGCCAATGCCATCTGGCATCGTTATAAAGAAGAATTTGGAGATGCGGTGGGAAACCGGAAACGTGTTTTTCCGTTCCTTTATTAATCTCTCGTTTATAAATCACAAATCATAAATAATACTCATGAGCAAGTTATTTACTCCTGTAACTTTGGGGCCGCTGACTTTACGGAATCGTACTATCCGTTCGGCGGCATTTGAAAGTATGTGTCCGGGTAATGCCCCTTCGCAAATGTTGCTTGACTATCACCGTTCAGTTGCGGCTGGAGGTGTTGGAATGACTACTGTGGCCTATGCAGCTGTCACCCAAAGTGGTTTGTCGTTCGACCGCCAATTGTGGATGCGGTCTGAAATTATCCCCGGATTAAAAGAACTGACAGATGCTGTACATGCCGAAAGTGCAGCAGCAGCTATCCAGTTGGGACATTGTGGCAATATGTCACATAAAAGTATCTGTGGTGTTACTCCTGTCGGAGCTTCCACCGGTTTCAATCTTTACTCACCGACTTTTGTTCGTGGCTTGAAAAAAGAGGAATTGCCGGAGATGGCACGTGCGTACGGCCATGCTGTGAATTTGGCCCGTGAGGCAGGCTTTGATGCTGTTGAAATACATGCCGGACATGGATATTTGATTTCTCAGTTCCTTTCTCCTTACACGAATCGCCGTAAGGATTGCTTTGGTGGTTCTTTGGAAAATCGGATGCGTTTTATGGATATGGTAATGGAGGAGGTGATGAAAGCTGCCGGAACGGACATGGCTGTATTGGTGAAAATGAATATGCGTGATGGTTTCCGTGGCGGGATGGAAATGGATGAAACTATGCAGGTGGCAAAACGCTTGGAACAATCAGGAGTTCATGCATTAGTATTAAGTGGAGGCTTTGTTAGTAAAGCTCCTATGTATGTGATGCGTGGTCGGATGCCTATCCGTACTATGACTCATTATATGAATTGCTGGTGGTTGAAGTATGGAGTGCGAATGGTAGGAAAGTGGATGATACCGACCGTTCCTTTCAAGGAGGCTTACTTTTTGGAAGATGCGTTGAAGTTCCGGGCAGAAATTAAGATGCCATTGGTGTATGTGGGTGGCTTAGTTTCGCGTGAGAAAATAGATGAGGTGCTGGATGATGGTTTTGAAGCTGTGCAGATGGCACGTGCCCTGCTTAATGAACCGGGTTTTGTTAACCGCATGCGTGAAGAAGAGAAAGCGCGCTGTAATTGTAAACATAGTAATTATTGTATTGCACGGATGTATTCCATCGAGATGGCATGTCATCAGCATTTGAATGAAGAACTTCCGGCCGGTTTGAAACGGGAAATTACAAAAATAGAAGCAAAAGGATAATGAAACAGAAACTTGCAGTTATAACCGGAGCAGATGGTGGCATGGGAATGGAGATTACACGCGCTGTTGCCACCGCCGGATATAAAGTCATTATGGCGTGTCGTGATCCTGAAATCGCAGAAGAGAAGCGTCAGTTAATAATGCGGGAAACAGGAAATATAGCATTGGAAATAGTACCGGTCAATCTTGCTTCTTTATCTTCTACGGCTTCTTTTGCCAATGAACTTCTTCAGCGTGGAGAAGCTATCACCTTGTTAATGAACAATGCCGGCACTATGGAAACGAAACGTCGTATTACCGAAGATGGATTGGAACGTACAGTGAGTGTCAATTATGTAGCTCCTTATTTATTGACTCGTAAATTGTTGCCACTGATGGGGGAGGGAAGCCGGATTGTAAACATGGTGTCCTGCACTTATGCCATCGGTAAACTGAATTTTCCTGACTTCTTTTTGCGTGGAAAGAAAGGCGCTTTCTGGCGTATTCCGATTTATAGTAATACGAAATTGGCATTAACTTTGTTTACAATAGCTCTATCGGAGAAGGTGAAAGAAAAAGGAATTGTTGTCAATGCTGCCGATCCGGGTATTGTTTCCACCCCAATCATTACGATGCATATGTGGTTTGATCCGTTGACGGATATCTTTTTCCGCCCTTTCATACGTACGCCTCGCCAAGGAGCAGCGACAGCCATCAGTTTGTTGCTGGATGAAGATGCGGGAAAACGTACCGGAACGTTGAATGTAAGTTGCCATCCTAAACAGCTTGCAGAGAAATTCTTTCATCATGTACAGATGAAGGAACTATGGGATAGGACAGAAGAAATTGTTGCAAAATGGCTATAATGCAAAAGCGCGGATGAATTTCATCCGCGCTTTTGCATATTTCACTATATTCTAATTAAATAGAGAGTTCTCTCAATACATTTACCAAGTCTTTCTTGATTGGCTTATCATTCTTGATAGCTTTTGTGAAAGGAACGTATACTACTTCATCATGTTCGATACCAATCATCACGTTCCGTTGTCCTTCCATGATGGCATCGATAGCTGCTGCACCGAGTCGGCTGGCAAGGATACGGTCGTGAGCAGTAGGACTTCCACCGCGCTGCAAGTGGCCAAGGATGGTAACACGTACATCGTATTGAGGATATTCATTCTTCACACGCTCTGCAAAGTGCATGGCTCCACCTGTCAGTTCGCTTTCCGCAACAATTACAATACTGCTGTTTTTGGATTTGCGGAAACCATTCTTGATGAATTCTTCCAGTTGATCGACTTCCGTACTGAACTCCGGAATGATAGCGGCCTCTGCACCTGAGGCGATGGCACCGTTCAATGCAAGGAAACCAGCGTCACGTCCCATTACTTCCACGAAAAACAAACGCTCATGAGAAGTAGCGGTATCGCGGATTTTATCCACTGCATCCAGAATGGTATTCAAAGCTGTATCATAACCGATAGTCGTATCTGTTCCGTACAAGTCATTATCGATAGTACCCGGCAATCCTATACAAGGTACATCGAACTCTTGTGCGAAAATACGTGCACCTGTCAATGAACCGTCACCACCAATGATAACCAAGGCATCAATGCCTTCCTTTTTCATATTATCATACGCAATCTGGCGTCCTTCGGGAGTAGTGAATTCCTGACAACGAGCTGTTTTCAGGATAGTACCACCTAATTGTATGATATTACTTACGTTCTGGCTTTTGAATTCTTTGATTTCGCCGGTTACCAGACCTCTGTAACCTCTATATATACCTTTTACTTGTAATCCGTTGTAAATAGCAGCACGTGTTACTGCACGAATAGCAGCGTTCATTCCCGGTGCATCACCACCGGATGTCAAAATACCTATGCACTTAACTGTTCCCATAACAATCTTTTAGTTTGGTTTAAATAATCGACGCAAAGATAGCAAAAAGCTGAGGGCGTGATTCATATTTAACGTTAATTTGTTGTTTCAAAACGGTGACTTATTGTCCTGTAAGTCGTGATTGAATGGCCTTTGAAATTTCTTCCATCAGCCATTTGGGAGTGGAGGTTGCTCCACATACTCCGATAGAGGAAGCTCCGGTAAGAAGAGAACTGTCTATCTCTTCAGCACTGTCTATCAAATGGGAATTAGGGTTGACTTTTTGGCATTCGCTGAACAGCATTTTCCCATTGGAACTTTTCTTGCCACTTACGAAGAATACCAGATCGTGCGAAGCGGCAAATTTCCGTATGTTCGGAATACGATTGGCTACTTGCCGGCAGATGGTATCGTAATATTCGAATGTGACATCAGGCGAGATATGTTCTTTGATGTATTCTACGATTTTCTGGAATTCATCCAGTGACTTTGTTGTCTGCGAATATAAACGGATGCTTCTGGTGAAATCCAGTTTTTTAGCTTCTTCCAACTTTTCTATGACAATTGCTTCTCCGGTAGTTTGTCCTACTAAACCAAGGACTTCCGCATGACCGGTTTTTCCATAGATAACGATTTGTTTATCCTCGGTATCTTTTTGAGTATATTCTTGCTTGATTTTCTTTTGTAAGCGGAGTACTACCGGGCAAGTGGCATCAATGATTTCAATATTATTGCGACGGGCAATTTCATAGGTTTCGGGCGGTTCTCCATGGGCACGCAGCAAAACTTTGGCATCGTGCAAATGATTAAAGTCATCATGATTGATAGTGATGAGGCCCATCTCTTTCAGGCGCTCCACTTCACGGCTATTGTGCACGATGTCTCCCAGGCAATATAAAGTGCCTCCATTGGCTAGCTCTTCTTCAGCTTTATTTATTGCAGTGACTACACCGAAACAGAAGCCAGAACCTTCATCTATTTCTACTTTTACCATAATATAATATGTTGATATAGAGATTGTAAACGGACCTTCGGAAGGGCTACACCCTTTACGGCCCAAGGCTACACCCTTTGTCTTGGATGGCTACACCTTTTACGGCATAAGGCTACACCCTTTTTCCTTTATCTCTTAACGATCTTATTGAATTGCTCTTGCAACCATTCCTTTTGTTGAGGAATAGTCATATCAGTATTGTCCAACAGCAATGCGTCATCTGCTTTGCGAAGCGGGCTTACTTCTCTATTCTGATCGATATAATCCCGTTGCTTTACGTTCTCAAGTATTTCATCAAAACTGGCTTCTTGTCCTTTGGTCTTTAATTCATCATAGCGACGTTGTGCACGGATTTCGGGCGTGGCAGTTACAAATATTTTTAGTTCAGCATCTGGAAAAACCGTAGTTCCGATATCACGTCCATCCATGACAATACCTTTGGAATTGCCCATTGCTTGTTGCTGTGCTACCATTGCTTCGCGTACAAACCCTAAAGTTGCAATGGGACTAACATGGGAAGAAACTTCCATG
>USSR01000242.1 GCA_900557355.1 uncultured Bacteroides sp. | reverse complement strand
GCACCACAAGCAGAGGTCGGCGGTTCGAATCCGCTCATCGCTTCAATGTTTAATTTAAAATTAGATTGTATGGAAAAGGATATTCAGAGACGTAACGTAATTGATGTATTACGGAGTATGGATGTTGGTGCAATAGAAGTATTTCCTATCGTTCAGAAACCGTCTGTAACTAATACATTGAATGCTCGGCTTTATAAAGAAAAAGCTGAAGGAATGGCTTGGAAAACAAAGTCAGATGTAAAAAATATGCAGTTTATAGTAACCAGAATTGCATAACTACCTTGCTTGTTGAGATGATCAGAGGTGAAATGGCTGAAATATTGCTAGATAATATTCTCCGTCTGTTTTCTACAGAAACGTTTGGAAAAGATAAGTCTGCGTATTATGTGGGTGGGGAAAAGAAATTGATGAATCTTATAGAAGCGGGTAAGATTGAAAGTGATAAGCCCACTAATGTCCAAAACGGCAAGTGGCATTGTAATGCTGCTCAAGTATTACTTCATTGCCGATGTGCGGGAAGGAAAGTTAAATCTAAAAAACGGAAGAAATGAAAAAGATTAAAGTGATACAGTATGCCATGATGTTCATTGCCTTATGGACAACACTGTATCTTATAGATAGCATTGAAGTTAGCAAGAAAGAATTTATTGCTGCTTTTGTATTGGTGACTGTCGTATCAGTGAATTATATCTGTTTTCGATACTACGAAGATAGGAAACAAAATAAGGATAGCCTGTGAAGGTCTGCATTGCTTAATTTTAGTATTTGTCATGTTTATTTAGCCCGGTTCGCCGGGCATCTGCCGGGATAGCCCAGTTGGTTAGAGCGCATGTTTCTACATGAGGTCAGCGGTTCGAATCCGTTTCCCGGCTCAACTCAATCAGAGTTAAGTAACCCGTGAGGGTGAAAATATATTTGCATTATATATACAATCAATGTAGCCGGAAGCGTCTGGCTACGACCTGAAGGAATGGCGGAATTGGTAAACGCAAGTATGCAGATAGATTGAAGAAAGTCATACATAGGTAATCTATCATCCCGGTTCGAGTCCGGGTTCCTTCACAGAGAATTTTTCTTTTTATGTTTAACTAATGTTGCCAGCGAAAAGGACGCTGTAGGGTTAAAGCCCCTGTTATTTGAGTTTTAATTGTTCTATACTATTCCGGTGTGCTTTGAACGGCTATCCGGAAGCAAGAAGCTCGTGAGAGTGCTATTTAATAGTTAATGTCGTGTTTTATTTTGTGTTTGTGTTCTAGGTGAATGGTTCGTGAGAATAGTTCACTTAAAACGGATGGCTGGTGTAATTGGCAGCATACGCAGATATGCGTGATGTGGGTTCGATCCCCACGCCATTCACCCTTCTGATCCTAATTAAATTATAGTAGTTCATGAGTTTTGTTTTGTGTTTGTGATTGGGGTGTATGGTCTGTGAAGATAGTGCACCTTTTTAATTAATCGGGCGGATATGTATATCGTTGGTTGAAACTGCGGTGAGGTGCACCAATATTCCGTGAGACCGGTTCGACTCCGGTTCCGTCCACTAGCATTTACATTATGTATAAATCAGGGAGCCGTACACCCTTCAAAGCGTAGCCGTTCCATAAGGTACATTGGATTATTCATTTTCTTATTTTTCTGCCTGTACAATATCGTACAGGCAGTTTTTACTACCTGAAAATGGCGTTAAAATGGCGAAGTTTCTGTTTGCTAAACTTGTCAATAACGATTACCTTTACTGATGTAATGAACTAAAAGTCAAACCATTAAATTAGAATTATGACAGCGAGAAAAAACACTGTATCAACGGTTCAGAATGAAGAGAAGAAGAAAAATTCTATCAGACCGCTTCTAGCTTCTGAAATTGAATGTAGGGTTGGTACTATGAAACCGGACGGTTCGGGCTGCTCCTTGCTATTATACAAGGATGCTCGAGTAGACATGAGAATACTTGATGAAGTGTTCGGAGAAATGAACTGGAAACGGCACCATGATGTCGTTAATGGGAATCTATTCTGTACGTTGTCCATTTGGGATAATGAAAAGAAGGAATGGGTGAGTAAACAGGATGTTGGGACAGAATCTAGCACAGAAAAAGAGAAAGGGCAGGCTTCGGACGCCTTTAAACGTGCAGGATTTAACTGGGGAATTGGGCGTGAACTTTATACGGGTCCTTTCATTTGGATTCCACTTGAGAAAAATGAAATATATCAGAGCAAAACAGGTTCTCCTGCTCTATACACCAAATTCAGTGTAAAAGAGATTGGTTATAACGAGCAAAAGGAGATTATTTTACTTGTTATTGTGGACAATAAAAACCGCGTTCGTTTTGCTTATGGTAATACAAAGGAAAAAGTATATGCTCCCAATGTTTCTGCTTCAAACGCTTCGGGCAAAGTATATACTGGTGTAGACCTAGATCGTGCAATTAAACAAATGACTGGTGTTAAAAGCCGCGAAGAGCTTGAGAGAGTTTGGGCTGAACATCCCGAACTTCACAATAATAAGGAGTTCAGAAACATAACTATTGACATGCAGAAAACGTATCCTCCTAGAAATTGATAATAATGATAGAATTAGTGAAATCCAGTGTGGTTTTCAATGAGGAAAACCACACTTATATGCTCGGTGAAAAACAGTTGCAAGGTATAACCGGTATGATTAGCCGGCAGTTGTTCCCTGACAAATATAAAGATGTCCCCGATTTTGTATTGAAGAGAGCTGCTGAGAAGGGGAGCCTTATTCATGCTCAATGCCAGTTTGTTGATGCAACAGGCTTACCGCCTGAAAGTATTGAAGCAGAGAATTATTTGAAAGAGCGGACGAAAGCTGGATATAAGGCTTTTGCTAATGAGTACACGGTGTCTGATAACGAATACTTTGCATCGAATATAGATTGTGTTTGGGAGAAAGCCGGTAGAATCTGTCTTGGTGACATCAAAACTACGCTGCATCTTGACGAAGAGTATTTGAGTTGGCAGTTGTCAATTTATGCTTATCTGTTTGAACTACAAAATCCATTACTCAAAGTTGATAAATTGTTCGGCATTTGGGTACGTGGTGATAAACATGAATTGGTTGAAATTCCTCGTAAGCCTGATAAAGAAGTCAAGAAATTAATGGAATGCGAGAAGAAGGGTGAGCAATATCTATCCATTCTTCCTGTTCCTGCCCCTGATGATGACAAGTTACTTATTCCAATGCAACTTGTAAATACTATAATCGGAATTGAGGAAGAACTTGCAGATCTAACCAAGATTCAGAAAGATTATAAGGCAAAATTGAAAACTGCTATGCGTGAGAATGGTGTCAAGTCATGGGATGCCGGAAGATTGCGAGTTAGTTATACACCCGCTTCTACGAGTGACAATTTTGATACTAAAAAGTTTCAGGCTGACTATCCGGAATTATATTCTAAGTATATCAAAACAGTTCCTAAAGCTGATAGTATCCGTGTAACAATAAGGGAGGATAAATCATGAGTTTAAACAAATTGATGCTTATCGGGCATGTTGGCAAAGACCCCGATATTAGAATTTTGGAAGCTGGTTCTAAAGTGGCCACTTTCTCCTTTGCCACCACTGAAAAAGGTTATACCCTTGCCAATGGAACACAGGTTCCTGAAAGAACTGAATGGCATAATATTGTTGTTTGGCGTGGTCTTGCCGATGTTGTTGAGAAGTATGTCCATAAGGGAGACAAGTTGTATCTGGAAGGAAAGATAAGAACTCGGAGTTATGATGATAGCAGAGGAATTAAACGGTATATTACAGAACTTTTTGTTGATAATATGGAGATGCTTTCTGTTAAGCCTCAACAAGCGCCACCACCGCCACCTCTTCCGGAACACACCAATAATCAGACTCGAAGTGCGGTGAATGAGTGCCCGCCACCGCCACCACCGACCAAGGACGATTTGCCATTCTGATAGGTTATGGAAGCAACATTGACGAAGAAAGATGGCAAAATCCAAATGGATAAGTCTTTCGAGTTCATGTGCAGCACACTTCGTAATGGAGAATACACTGTAACCATTAAGAAAAAAACACAGCCGAGAACATTAAATCAAAATGCTCTCATGTGGAAATGGTTTCAGTGTATTGGTGCCTGTTTGCGTGAATACACAGGTGAAGAGTATTGGAGCACTGCTGCTGGAGTTCAGGATATACATGACTTGTATTGTAAGAAGTTTCTTGTGAAACAGGTTCATGTGAATGGTAAAGTGGAAACTATTGTGCGAGGAACAAGTAAACTTAATACTTTAGAGATGCATAATTTCATGGAAAGCGTGAAAATAGATGCGGCCACCGAGTTTGGTATTACACTTCCATTGCCTGAAGACCAGCATTACTTAGATTTTATTCATGAGTACCAAAACCGGTACTAATTAATCCTTTTATAATTTATGATTGCAAATTTGAGAAACTACGAACCCGAGACAATCGAGTTTGTAGTTCCCGATTCTATTCGGGAAAAATTTCCCCCTGTTTTATTTCAGGGTTCTACGAATGTAGATGAATTGATAAAGTTGGTGAATGAGCATTTCAATGCTACATTCCCTGAAAGTGAGGTGACACAACGTTTACTGGATGAATTTGAGATTTCCGAAATTCGTGAAGAGTATTGCATCAAGCAAGAGAATGAGGTCCCCAAACGCGAACGTGAACTGTTGGAAGCCATTGAACGTGCGAAAAAAATTAAGAGTGATGCACAAGACAGGTTAGCTTCTATTAAGACTGAAATTAAAGACCTGGCTGCCGAGGTCAAAAAGGGGACGAGGGAGTATCATCTTTCAAGTAAGAATACGATCCGGTTTGCTCTTGATGGATATTTCCTGTATTATTCATGGGTGAACGGTGAGTTTAAGCTTGTGAAAGCTGAAAAAATTCCTGATTGGGACAAACGTTCTCTTTGGGCACAGGAAGATCGAAACAGAAAAGCGATGCTTGATTTGTTTGGTATTGAATATCCTGAAGTAGAACGCCCTATTGATGATACAGAAGATTATGGGGACAAGTTCGAAGAAGACCTGTCTGATAAACTTCCTGAAGAAGAACCGGAAGACGATGAGTAGATTGCAGCACAAAAAAGGCAGGAAGTCCAACTATGTGAAGCGACTTGTGAATAATCCAGATTGGGAAGAAGCCAAGCGTAAAATTCGTATTAGGGACGGACATAAATGCCAGATGTGCGGTAAAGACTTCAATTTAGAGATTCACCACAAAACATACAAGGTTAACGGAAAATCAATCGTTGGTCATGAACTTGAACATCTTGATTGTCTCGTTACCCTTTGTGGTGACTGTCATTCGAAAGTTCATAAATATCACATCAAATTATGACATACCAGTTAAGAGACTACCAAAAAAGTGCTAGTGATGCAGCGGTCAGCGTTTTTAAATCCAAGGAAAAGAAAAACTACGTGATAGTTCTTCCCACTGGTGCCGGGAAGTCCCTTGTCATTGCCAATATAGCTGCACGGATAGACGGGCCGCTGATAGTGTTCCAGCCTAGCAAGGAAATACTCGAACAAAATTTTGCGAAACTTCAATCATACGGCATATTCGATTGTGGAGTTTATTCAGCTTCTGCCGGAAGAAAGGATATCAATCGTATTACGTTCGCTATGATTGGTAGTGTGATGAAACACATGAGTTTCTTCAAACATTTCAAGCACGTTCTGATTGATGAATGTCATTTAGTGAATCCGGAGAAAGGAATGTATAAGGAATTCTTTGAAGATGAGCAAAGGAAAGTTATTGGGCTGACAGCGACTCCTTACAGATTATGTTCAGGAAGAGGTGGTGCTATGCTTAAATTTATAACTCGTACCCGGCCAAAGGTTTTCACTGATGTTATTTATCACTGTCAGGTGAGTGAACTACTTGCTAAAGGATTTCTCGCAAGTTTGAAATACTATGATATTACAAAGTTGGATTTAAGTAGAGTCAGGACTAATTCTACTGGTGCAGATTACGATGAAAAAAGTCTTCTGCAAGAGTTTGAACGTGTGGACATATACAAAGATATAGTTGGATGGACAAAACGTCTGTTGAACCCCAAATCGGGCATACCACGCAAAGGTATTTTAATATTCACGAGGTTTATTCGTGAAGCTGAAAAACTGGCTTCCGAAATTCCTAATTGTGCGATCGTTAGCGGTTCTACTCCAAAGGAAGAAAGGGCACGAATTCTGAAAGGTTTTAAAGATGGAAGAATAAAAGTTGTTGCTAATGTCGGCGTACTTACAACCGGATTCGATTACCCGGAGCTTGATACGGTTGTTCTTGCACGTCCAACCAAATCCCTTTCCCTCTATTATCAAATGGTCGGTCGTGTCATTCGTCCCTGCCAAGGTAAAGAGGGTTGGGTTGTTGATTTGAGTGGGAATTTCCGGCGCTTTGGGCGTGTTGAAGAGTTACGCATAGAACAGCCTGAAAAGGGAAAATGGTGTATAATGAGTCGTGGCCGTCAATTAACCAATGTAGTATTTTAATTATCATGTGGAGAAATTACAAGAAGAAAGAAAAGAAAAAGCCTCTTTTCGAGGTAGAAGGTGTTAAGGTCAAGAAGAAACCTGATCTTGTCAATGAACTAGACAGAATATTTAGTTTATTCATCCGTTATCGTGATACGATGCCTAATGGATATTTTCAGTGTATTTCATGTGGTAAAATAAAGCCTTTCAATAAAGCAGATTGCGGTCATTACATCAACCGCCAACACATGAGTACTCGCTTTGATGAAATGAACTGCAATGCTCAATGTTCACATTGTAACCGCTTCATGGAAGGAAATATTCAGGATTATCGCAGACGTCTAGTTGCCAAGTATGGTGAACGAAATGTGCTACTCCTGGAAGCCAAGAAAAATGTTTCTAAGCAATTTAGTGACTTTCAATTAGAAAAGCTGATTACTCATTACAAGGAAGAAGCGAAAAAACTGAAGGAAGCAAAAGGTCTGTGAGTTTTATTACTAATCGGAGTACAATCCCTTAAAATATGGAAAGAAATTCATTCATCTTTTATAAAGGGTGGAGAGAAGCAATCAAGGATTTGCCGGATGATGTCAGGCTGGAGATTTACGAAAGCATAATTGAGTATGCGACAACGGGAAATCTTCGGGGGTTGAAACCTATGGCAAATATTGCTTTCAACTTTATAAAGATAGATATAGACAGGGATACTGAAAAGTATATGTCTATTGTGGAAAGGAATAAGAGCAATGGTTCTAAGGGGGGACGTCCGAAAAGTGAAAACCCAAAAGAACCCAAAGAACCCACAAAACCCACTGGGTTATTTGGAAACCCAAAAGAACCCACAAAACCCGATAATGATAATGAATATGATAATGATTATGTAGATGATAATGATTCTCATTTAAAAAAGAAAGAAACTTCTCCTAAAGGAGAATCAAAGAAAGACGAGCTTTCTTTGTTCCCCGAGGAAAAGATTGATTGGGGTGGGCTAATGGATTATTTTAATTCCACGTTTAAAGGTAAACTTCCTGCTATAAAGTCCATAGATGCAAAACGAAAGAAAGCTATTAAAGCACGTGTCGCACAATACGGGAAGCAAGCTGTATTCGATGTGTTCCAATTGGTTTTAGACAGTCCTTTCTTGCTTGGACAAAACGATAAAAATTGGAGGTGCACTTTTGACTGGATATTCAAGTCTGCGAATTTTACTAAAATTTTAGAAGGAAATTACAATGGAAAACGAACTGATACTGCGGCCACAAGAAGAGAATCGGTTAGCAGTCTTACGGACCTCGCCGAAAAACTATTGCAAAGCTCTATGCCCCAAGAAGGTTGAAGATGTATTTCAAAGTGATGAACCTTCTATTGGCACTATTATAAGAAAGTTTGGTGAGCCGCAAGCCAGAGCAGTGTTGGTCATATTGATAGCTGATGCCTTGGAGTTTTTCAATGTCGGTAATCCAATGTCGGCTACACAAGTCGCTACTACAGTAGATTTAATCATTGAAGAATATCCATATATGAAAACTGATGATTTTAAACTGTGTTTCAAGAACGCAATGAAAATGAAATATGGCAATATCTATAATAGAATTGATGGTCAGGTCATCATGAGTTGGCTTCGTGAATACAATAAAGAACGTTGTGCTGTTGCTGATAATCAGTCATGGAATTTTCATAAAGAGAATTTGTCGGAGGAAGTGAACTATACAAGTGGCTTGTCGTATGAAGAATACCGGAACGAACTCAAACTTAGAGTTGGGCAAGGAGATGAAGAAGCTGCTAAAGCGTTAAGTCTCTCAAATGAAATAATCTCTTATCTAAACAAAAGAGAAAATGGCAAACAAGAAGCAGAAGGTGACAATTTACTGGAACACTAGGCATATCAAACTTGAAGATATTCCTGAAGTGAAAAGAAGAATACGGGAGCGTTTTGGTATTCCTAATCACACAACTGTTAATGGTGAAACGGATTGTTATATCCGTGAGGAAGATATGGAATTGCTTCGGGAAACGGAAAAACGTGGCTTCATTCAAATACGTAATAAGCCCGCATGAAAATGGCGTTAAAATGGCGAAGTTTCTGTTTGCATAACTTGTCATTTTACGATAAATTTACTGATGTAATGAATTAGAAGTCAAACCAATATAATTAAATTATGGAAGTACAAAACATTAGAATTGACCTTATCAGTCCTTCTCCTTTGAATCCGAGAAAGACTTTTGATGAAGCAGCTCTTGAAGAGCTTGCAAGCAACATTGAAAAGCAAGGTTTATTGCAACCTATCACTGTCAGAGTTGCTAAATCCGAGGAGATGACTAACCTAGAAACCGGAGATGTTACCCCACTACCTTACACATTCGAAATTGTTTGCGGTGAGCGTCGTTTCCGGGCTGTGTCACTTTTGAAAGCAAAGGAAGATGAAGCGAATGTTGCAAAAATCAAAGCCCATCGAAAAAAGTCGGAAAAATTTCAGACAATATCCTGCATTGTCAGAGAAATGACAGATGATGAGGCTTTTGAAGCGATGATTACCGAGAATCTTCAAAGAAAAGATGTTGATCCCATCGAAGAAGCTTTTTC
>USSR01000241.1 GCA_900557355.1 uncultured Bacteroides sp. | reverse complement strand
ACAAACGTTATTACCCGGCTTGGTATGAAACAGAAGAAGATATAGAGGCTTGGAAAGCCCTTGATCCTGAAAACCGGAAAAACACATGGATACTTCCTATGTCCGACCACACCCGTGACCCTCAAGAATATATGCCGGGAGAGATTAATTACGAAGCATTCGTAACTTACTCCTATGGAGGAAGCCCATGTCGTAAATTTGACGATTCTAATACGGGAAGCTACTCTAATAAAACGGATTACCGTGACATACACATCATTACTCTATCGGAAGTTTATCTGATAGCAGCGGAAGCCTATTTCAAAGCAGGAAATAATGAAAACGCTTTGGCACGCCTGAATGAAGTACGCCGCCGCGCGCAACTAAATGCAGTTACTTCCATTGATGTGGACGCTATACTCAAAGAACGTGCATGTGAATTATTTGGCCAGGACTCCAGATGGATTGATTTAAGACGAACCCGAAAACTTGTGGAATATAATAATTTATATAATCCTCAGATAAGAGGACGTGCCCAACAAGCGATAGGGAACAAATTACTTCGCCCAATCCCTCAGGCAGCTATTGATGCCAATGAATTAATGAGTGCTGAAGACCAGAATCCGGGATATTGACAGGATAACAAGGAAACAGGATGTATAAAAAGACAGGAATCCCACGCAAGTGGGTATTCCTGTTATTGGAAAGTTTTAATTTAAACAAGATAACTGATGAATTTGAGATTTGAAAAGAAACGCCAGGTATTACTGGGAATGGTTATTGTGTGTGTTAGTTCGTTTATAGGTATTAGAACTGTTCATGCAGCAGAGAAACCTGAAATAGCAAACAATGAATTTGTCTGGTTCAATGGGCAGCAAGCTGTCACTTATTCCATATCCAAATCCATATCTCCTGTAGTGACCGTTGCATTGGATATGTTTGCCAATGATATAGAACAGGTAACAGGCATATCACCGAAGAAAGGTTTGCTAGAGACTTCGACCCTTCGTATTGTCCAATTGGACAAGGACAAAGCCGCAATAAAAGAACTACGGAAAGCAGGAGTTCCAGTAGACAGCCTTAGCACTAAAAAAGATGCCTTTTTTATCAAAGTCACAGGCAATTCCAATAAAAAACAGTTACTGATAGCAGGAAGTGACGGACGCGGAACTGCCTATGGAATACTTGAACTTTCCCGTCTGGCAGGAGTATCCCCTTGGGTATGGTGGGGAGACGTGACGCCGATGAAACAAGAAACACTGACGGTTCCTGCCAATTATACCACCTTCCAGAGCCCGTCGGTGGAATACCGTGGAATCTTCCTGAATGACGAAGACTGGAGTTTACAGCCTTGGAGTTGGAAAAACTTTGAGCCATCTGACATTAAAGGGCGTATCGGTGCCCGGACTTATAAAGAAATCTTTAAATTACTGATGCGCCTTCGTGCTAATGCCATTTGGCCGGGTATGCATGGGATTACCACTCCTTTCTACTTTGTACCGGGAGCCAAAGAAGCAGCCGATAGTTGCGGCATCCTAATTGGTACTTCGCATTGCGAACCAATGATGCGCAATAATGTAGGCGAATGGAAAGTCAGCGAGCGAGGCGACTATAATTACATGACCAACCGTGAAGGAGTGCAATCGTATTGGATAGAACGGCTGAAAGAGGCAGGCCCCTATGAGAATTTCTATACTATGGGCATGAGAGGTATCCATGACAGTGGAATGGAAGGAGTCAAGACCCTTCAGGAAAAGACCGATGCCCTGCAACAAGTAATCAACGACCAGCGTAAACTACTGGCGAAATATGTAAATAAGGATGTAGAGAAAATCCCCCAAGCTTTTGTCCCTTATAAAGAAGTACTTCAAATAATGGAGAATGGCTTGCAACTGCCGGAGGACATCACATTGATATGGTGCGATGACAACTATGGCTATATGACCCGTTTGAGCGACGAGGAACAGCAAAAGCGTAGCGGAGGTGCCGGAGTGTATTATCATCTCAGTTATTGGGGGCGTCCGCACGACTACATGTGGCTATGTACTACCCAGCCGGGATTGATTTATAGCGAAATGAAACAGGCATACGACTGCAATGCCCGCCGCCTATGGGTGGTCAATGTGCACGACCTGAAACCGGTGGCTTACGATCTGGAACTCTTTCTGGATATGGCATGGAATATCAACTCCGTATCTCCATCTACGCTTGTGGAGCATCAGAAGAACTGGCTTTGCCGCGAATTCGGAAAAGAAGCAGGAGAAAAGCTATTGCCCGCCATGTTAGAGTTTTATCGCCTGTGCGGCATCCGTAAACCGGAATTTATGGGTTGGAATCAGGTGGAACTTGACAAGAAGAAGTATACTAAAGGCTGGTCTCCGGTTAAAAATACAGATTTTAGCCTGACTGAATTCGGCGGAGAACTGGACCGTTATCTGGAATCTTATGAAGCCATTAAAGAAATCTTATCGGAAACGGAAGCAATAATTCCTCAGGAACGCAAAGACGCTTTCTTCGCCCAAATCAAGTATCCCGTATTTGGTGCCGCAGCCATGAGCACGAAGATGCTGGAGGCACAGAGAGCACGTTGCATCTCTCCGGGAAGCTGCGACACGACTTTATGGACTCGAGAGAGCCAATTAATGGCTGCCTGCGCCAAAAGTATCAAGGCTTATCAGGAAATACGCGACCTGACGGACTACTATAACAATGAACTGGCAGGTGGCAAATGGAAATACTCCATGTGCCACAATCCACGAGATTTATATGTGTTCTATCCGCCTAAAGTCCCTGTATGGCTGACAGACAAAGAAATAGAGAAGTATGCTTCTTTAAAAAGAACAAAATCATTACCTTTGGCAGAAGCAGTTAAAGATAGTTGTATCGTTTCTAATGCTTGCGATTATGCAAGAGCGTCCGAAGGTGTCATGACAATTCAATCATTGGGGCACAGCATGAATGCAGTTTCCGTACCGAAGGGAAAATCAATTACTTTTGAATTTGATTGCTCATGGGATGGAGAAGTGACACTGCGCACCGCCGTCATCCCTACACAACCTAATGATAAAGGGGATATTCGTTTCAGTGTCAGCATAGATGGTGAAAAACCTCAGATATGCTCCTTTAAAGAAGGTTTCCGCACGGAGGGCTGGAAACAGAATGTGCTTCGGGGGCAGGCTATTCGTGAAACGAATCATCGATTGGCAAAAGGAAAGCACACCTTATCCATCACAGCTTTGGATGACCATGTATTGATAGACCAATGGATGATTGATTTCAAGCCAGATAGAATGTTTTATGTATTTCCTGTTCAACCAACATATTAATATAGCATGAATTATATGAAAAGAATTATTGGATTATTCATTATTTTACTGTGTCTTTGTTCTGCAAAAGCTCAACAGACAGAAGTGAGATATCTCTCCGGCACAGGACCGGATAATACTGTGAAGTGGGATTTTTGGTGCTCATCAGGTATGAATTCCCAAAAGTGGAGCAAGATAGAAGTTCCGTCTTGCTGGGAACAGCAAGGTTTTGGAGGCTATACCTACGGACGCTACTACATTTATAAGGAACGTGAAAATGAAAAGCAATATGATGCCTACAGAGAGCATGATTTTTGCGATGAATACGGCATTTATCGTCACCGTTTTGACGTTCCGGATACTTGGAAAGGCAAACAGATAAGCATTGTATTCGAAGGTGTCATGACTGATGCCGAAGTGAAAATCAACGATGTTATCGTCGGTCCCACTCATCAGGGAGCATTCTATCGTTTCTCTTATGATATCACAGACAAGCTGAAATTCGGGAAAAAGAATTCAATGGAAGTGACGGTGAGGAAGCAATCGGCGGATAAATCAGTAAATGCAGCGGAACGCCGTGCTGACTGGTGGCTCTTCGGAGGTATCTACCGCCCCGTATATCTGATGGCGAAACCTCGCACGCAAATAGACCATATAGCGGTGGATGCCCGTGCAGATGGTACATTGCGCACAGATGTCTATCTGAAAAATATTTCCAAAGGACAGCAAGTAGAGCTGTCGCTCATGTCCTGCGATTCACAGCTTTCCATAGGGAGACAGGTATGTGGACTTTCGACGGGAGAGAAACAGACACTTACCACACATTGGGAAAATATCAAGACATGGGACCCTGAACATCCTAACCTTTATCGACTTACTATGCGTCTTCTTTCCACAACAGGAGATGTTGTACACGAGATAACGGAGCGCATTGGATTCCGCACCATTGAATTCCGTCCCGAAGATGGCATATATCTGAACGGTACACGGCTTTTAGTAAAGGGAACTAACCGCCATTGCTTTGATTCTGAGACGGGTAGAACAATCAGCCGGGAGCTCAGTCTGAAGGATGCTTTGCTCATTAAGCAGATGAATATGAATGCCGTACGTTCACATTATCCTCCTGATACCCATTTCTTAGAGGTATGCGATTCCATAGGGCTTCTTTATCTCAATGAATTGTGTGGTTGGCAGAATAGCTATAGCACTGAAATAGCAGAAAAGTTGCTGCCCGAAATGATGTTTCGTGATGTAAACCACCCGTGCATCTTTATTTGGGCAAATGGTAACGAAGGAGGATGGAATACCGCCATTGACAATCGTTTTGCCGACTACGACCCGCAGAAACGCCACATCATTCATCCGTGGGCAGATTTCAATGGTTTGGATACACGCCATTATCCCAATAGTACGGATAACATGTATCGGTTGGAACGCGGACATAAGGTTTTCATGATGACGGAGTTTCTACATGGGCTCTACGACCGTGGACAGGGTGCAGGGCTCAAAGGACTATGGTCAAAGTTTAAGGCGAATCCGCTCTTTGCCGGTGGCTTCCTTTGGGCGTATGTGGATGAAGCTATCCGCCGTACAGATACCGGACAAATGGACACTTACGGTCCTAATGCTCCCGATGGTATCGTGGGGGCAAATCGCGAAAAAGAAGGCAGCTTCTATACTGTTCGGGAGGTATGGTCGCCCATTCAAATAAATCCGTTTAAAATAACGTCTTCCTTCAAAGGAGATTTTTACGTAGCTAATGATTACTTATTCAGCAACTTAAACGAATGTCGAATGAAGTGGAAGGTAATGCGTTTACCTATTCCACAAGCGTCCGACAGCCCCATCTGCTTAGCAGAAGGTAGCGTACTGCTACCTGCGATTCAACCTGGTGAAAAGGGTACAGCCCACTTCGATCTGCCTGAAAAATTCTTCAATGGCGACGTTCTGGAATTGGAAGCCTACAGTGCAGCGGGTGACACAGTATGTAACTGGGCGTTCCCCATCAAGAATAATCGCAAGTACTTTGCAGAATACAGGCATTTACAACCAACAGCAACAACCACCGCCAGATATCAGGCAGACGACAACAGTGTTACACTGATAGCAAATGGAATTGCAGCAACATTCAACAAAGCAAATGGCAATTTGGTGGAAGTGAAAAATGGCAGCAAGGTAATACCATTGTCTAATGGTCCTCTCCCAGCCGGGATGAAGATGCTTTTCAGCTCTGCTAACCTAAAAATGCAAGGTGACACGGCCATTTATACCGTAAAATATAAAGGTGCAGCCGACTCCATTGTCTGGAGAATGACGCCTGACGGATTGCTTGGAATGGATGCATTGGTGCTGAATTACAGGGCAGATAACAAGTTTGACGGTGCATACTTTGACCGTCCGGTTCATAATCTCGGCTTTTCATTCTCTTTTCCTGAGAAGAACGTCAGCGGGATGCGTTGGTTAGGTAAAGGCCCTTACCGGGTATGGAAGAACCGTATCGAAGGAACGAATTATGGCATTTGGCAAAAGGACTACAACAACACTGTGACGGGAGAATATTATCATCCGCTCGTCTACCCGGAATTCAAAGGGTATCATGCCGGTCTCTATTGGGCGACACTCCAATCACAGACAACTCCGATGACGGTTTATTCGGAAACTGACGGTATTTTCTTTCGCGTCTTCACGCCGGAAGAGCAGCGCGACCGCGAAAGCCGTGGAATATCGGTAAAGGAATATCCTGCCGGAGACATCTCATTCTTATTTGAAATTCCTGCTGTCAATTCGCAAGGGACAGGAGGAGAAGCTTCTTATATTAAAATCAACAAAGGTGATGAGGGCTTCAGGATGAAACTTTGGTTCCAGTTTTGAATAGAGTTATAATATGAATATGAAAAGAGTTTTAGTATTATTCTTATGGTTGTCTTCTTCCTTACAAGATAGAGCTTACGGCAGACAGAACACAACTCGCAGCAGATGGAAAAGATTTAGCATATATTACTGTAAAAGTAACCGACAAGAATGGCAATCTCTGCCCACATGACAGACGATTAATCAAGTTTTCAGTAAAAAGGAACGGAAGCTACCGCGCCTCGGTCAACGGAGCCCCTACTTCGCTTGATTTATTTCATTTGCCCCAGATGCATGTTTTTAATGGTATGCTGACTACCATTGTGCAAGCAGGAGAAGCTGCTGGAAAACTAACTCTTGAGGCAAAGGCTTTTGGGATAAAATCGGGCAAGTTAGAAGTTACAACCAAGTAAAACGTAATATGAAGAACCTCGCCGAAGGATATTCAGTAGTTGCAACGTTTACTTCCTAGAAAGACCATAAGAATAAAAGGAACAAAAACAGCGGGTATTTATCTCCCTTTTGCATAAAGGATTCACAGAGCGGTGGCTATTTTTTAGTATAGCCACCGCTGTGAAGAATTGTACAATTTTAATGTCCAAAGGAAAATTGCACATAAAAAAAGAGGAACTTACAGTCACATCTCATAAAACAATCCTCAGCTTGTTGATATGCTTCAGTCGATTTTTCCGTCAACACCTGATTAGAATAAAGATTACACAAATCCTCATAAAGCATTCCTTTTATCCACAATTCTTTTTTATCCGCCTCCCCAAATTCTTTCAATATTGCAAAGTAGTTTTCCATAGCCTCCGCATGCATATTCATCCGAAACAGCAAACGCCCTTTATACATCAAAGCTTTCGCACAATTTATACCGTTACCATAGTAATGAAAGCTTCATTTAGCAAAGAGTCACATGCTAAGAGAGGAAGATATTTCTTATCCGTTGCCTCAGCCAAAAGCAATCTGTTCGGACTTGGAAAGGGCATCGGGAGAAATGGATTACAGAATCTGATAACTACTGTCGGGAGAAAAAGAGATTAAAATCTCGGCACGAAGCAACTGTTTGTCTTCTACTTTGTTCTTATTGCAGGAAACAAGCAGCAGAAAGAGACAAAGGACAGATAATAAGTTTTTCAATCGGGTTAGCATAAAATGATTCTATTATTAGATAACAAAGAAAACAAAAAGGAAGAGATGGGGCAACATATATATCAGAAAAATTCAGACTTATCCACCGCATCATTCACAGCTCTACTTTATACCTTCTCTAAAACCCACCTTAGCCTAAACAATGATAAGAAAGAGAAAAAATAAAGGAGTAGCAGTTTTTTTCGTAACTTTGCACAGTTTTAAAGACATTGAATGAATGGAGTTTAAATACGACGTTATCGTGATTGGAGCCGGACACGCCGGTTGTGAAGCGGCTGCGGCTGCGGCAAATCTGGGCTCAAAAACCTGCCTTATCACCATGGACATGAATAAGATAGGGCAAATGAGTTGTAACCCTGCCATAGGCGGTATTGCCAAAGGACAAATAGTACGCGAAGTAGATGCTTTAGGCGGATACATGGGATTAGTAACCGATCAAACCGCTATTCAATTCCGTATATTGAACCGTTCCAAAGGGCCCGCCATGTGGAGTCCACGCGCATGCGACCGCAATAAATTCATCTGGGCATGGCGCGAAATATTAGAAAACATTCCTAACCTACACATCTGGCAAGATACTGTACGCGAAATTCTCGTTGAAAACGGAGAAATTACCGGGCTGACTACTTTCCTTGATGTGACTTTCCATGCCAAGTGTATCATATTAACAGCCGGAACTTTCCTAAACGGGTTAATGCACATAGGACGTACCCAGCTTGCAGGTGGACGTATGGCAGAGCCTGCATCCTACGAATTAACTGAATCCATCGCAAGACATGGTGTCGAATACGGACGCATGAAAACCGGTACCCCTGTACGCATAGACGGACGAAGTGTACACTATGAATATATGGAAACCCAGGATGGGGAATGTGACTTCCACAAATTTTCGTTCATGGATACTAGTGTGCGTCACCTGAAACAACTCCCATGCTGGACTTGCTTTACGAACGAAGAAGTGCATCGTGTGTTGCGTGAGGGACTGCCGGATTCTCCCCTTTTCAACGGACAGATTCAAAGTATAGGCCCCCGCTATTGTCCCAGCATTGAAACCAAGATTGTGACCTTTCCTGACAAGGAGCAGCATCAGCTTTTCTTGGAACCGGAAGGAGAGACAACACAGGAACTTTACTTGAATGGTTTCTCTTCATCACTTCCGATGAGCATACAAATAGAAGCTTTAAAGAAAGTCCCTGCATTTAAAGATCTGGTGATTTACCGTCCGGGGTATGCCATTGAGTATGATTACTTCGATCCTACCCAACTTAAACACACGTTGGAATCGAAAAAAATCAAGAACTTATTCTTTGCTGGACAAGTAAATGGAACCACTGGATACGAAGAAGCTGCCGGACAAGGAATCATTGCTGGTATCAATGCACATATTAATTGCCATGGCGGAGAACCTTTTACGCTGGCACGCGATGAAGCATATATCGGTGTATTGATCGATGACTTGGTAACAAAAGGTGTGGATGAACCTTATCGCATGTTTACTTCACGTGCGGAATATAGAATCTTGCTGCGCATGGACGACGCGGACATGCGACTCACTGAAAAAGCATGGAAACTCGGATTGGTGAAAGAAGACCGCTATGAATTACTGAAGCAAAAACGTGAAGCTATCAGTAACATTGTAGGATTTACTCGAAACTATTCGATGAAACCGGCATTAATAAATCCGGTACTCGAACAGTTAGGAACTACTCCCCTGCGCCAAGGATGTAAATTAATAGATTTGATAAACCGTCCGCAAGTTACACTTGAAAATATGGCGGAACACGTCGGTGCTTT
>USSR01000240.1 GCA_900557355.1 uncultured Bacteroides sp. | reverse complement strand
AAACTAAACCGGAACGTTTGGAAGAAAATCTGGAGAATGACACTGAAACTGTGGTATGGAGTTGGGATAAAGAAACTGGTGTATGTAGTGTGCGAATGCCTGATAAGGGAGGTAATGAGCAGATTATGATTGCTTTTAAATAAGTGGTGAAGCGTGCAAGGTACTTTTGTCTTGCACGCATCCATATTACTATATTGAGTGATTATCTTTTTGTTCTTGGTGAAACTTACGATAGGCAGTAGGAGACATTCCGAAATACTCCTTAAAGCTTTTTCCAAAATAGTTTAATGAGCTGAACCCCAGCTGGAAACTGATGTCGCTAATGTTATATTCTTCATTTTCCCGAAGCATTTTTGCAGCAGTTTTCAGTTTTATATTTTGAATAAAATAATGAGGAGATTCCCCTGTTATCTTTTTCATTTTCAGGAATAGCTTTGTCCGGCTTAGTCCTAATTCTGAACATAACAGGGTGACGTTAATATCTCCGTTTCCTTCTTCCAACTTGGTTTGTACAATTCTTATTATATGATCGATGAAATCTTGGTCGAGCTTATTGCTGGTCAGTTGCTCTGCACTACTGTTTTCTAAAGTTTTGTATCGTTCCTGTAATTTTCGTCTGTTATTTAGTAGGTTAATGCATTTTGCGATCAGAATTCTGATATTAAATGGTTTGGTGATATAATCATCGGCTCCACAATTGAGTCCTTTAATATTGTGTTCCACACTACTAAGTGCCGTGAGCAGAATGACCGGAATATGGCTAGTGTCAAAATGAGACTTTATCCTCGCACATAGATTTATACCGGAGATGCCGGGCATCATCACATCTGATAAAATAAGATCCGGTGAATTGAGCTGTGCGATTTTGAATGCATCTTCACCATTCTTTGCTTCATAGATTTCAAAAATGGGCTCAAATATCTCTATGAGTAATTTCCTCAATTCATCGTCATCCTCAACGATAAGTAAAGTCGATGAATGATCGAAATCCTTCTTTTGCTGTATGATGAAATCTTCCAGATTTTCCAAGCTCTCTTCTTCATTCTCTATACTAATCGGGTTATTGATTATCCCTGTGTTCTTTTCATTCTCTATGATGGTGATATTCTTATCTTCTTTAAAGTGCTCATTACCGATTGGTAATTCGACAATGAATGAACTACCTTTTCCTACTTCACTTTCAACCGTTATTTGTCCATGATGTGCCTTTACAATATTGAGTGACAGTGATAAGCCTATCCCTGTTCCGGTGTTGGATAGTTCGCTGTTTACAGAGTTGTTTACTTGAAAGAAACGTTCAAAGATTCGTTCTGTCATGTCTTTAGGTATCCCAATGCCGGAATCATTAAATGTTATAATTACGGAAGACGCAGAAGTCGTTATTTTGATCTCGACTGTTCCATTTTCCGGAGTGAATTTGAAAGCATTCGATAGAATGTTATTGAAAACCTTTTGTAGTTGTACTTCATCAAACCACGTGCACTGGCTTTTTTGGTCGAACACAAAATTGAAATGAATATTCTTTAGTTCGGCATAGCTAACGAACGAATCATATATTTCCTGCGTGAATAGAATTATATCCTGCTGTTTGACTGTTAACGTGAAATTTTCTTTGTTGTATTTCAAGAAGTCGAGTAGTTCATTGATTAAAGTACCCATTTTGGCAGCCCTGTTATGTACCTCACGCAAGCTGTTCTGGATAGTAGACAATGAGTAATTTGACATAAGAATAAGTTCCAGTTGTCCGGATATTAATGCGATCGGTGTTTTTAACTCATGTGATATATTCCCGAGGAAACGCATTTTGGACTCATTTATCGCGTCTTTTTGTAGTTTATCCCGTCTTTCAAGTTCCAGTGAATTTCTTAACAATAACTTGGATCGGTAGAAATAGGCAATGCTGATAATGATGGCTAATATTAGCAACGTATATAATAGATAAGCGTACCAGGTGGCATAAACAGGAGGGATAATCGTGATCCCCAGACTGATTTCATTAAGTTCGGTTTCATCTTTAAAGGAAATGTTTCTTACTTTTAACTTATAGTCTCCATAAGGTAAGTTCATGTAGTTGATTGATTTTTGGGGATGAAATTCAATCCAGCTATTGTTATACCCATCCAGTTTATATTGATATTTGGATTGTCCGAGATTTACGAAGTCATTGATTCCGATTTCGACAGATATATTATTCTCATAATGTTTCAATTTGATATGATCTGTTGCAAAAAGAGAACGAGGCAATATCCGAGAAGAATCATTTGCCGACACTTCTTTGTTATTAACAAATAGTTTGGAAAAGAACATTTTAGTGGGTAGACTTTCTGGAAACAAATTATTTTCAGAAATCATGGCAAGGCCGTTTATTCCTCCCATGATGATACGGCTATCACTGCTTTTCATTATGTCACCCGGAATCATCGACGGCAAGACGAATTTGTTTTGTGATTTATAATTATAGCTTCTTTTTGTTTTGAGATCGATATAGGATAAGCCGTTTGCACTGGTGACCAAAAGTTGATGATCGGACAGAGGATAAACGGCACTTAGATAATCACTATCGAGGTTACTGTTTTTGCAGTTTATTTGTTCGAGCCTATCTTGAGTAGGATGATAAATAAGAATACCTGCACCTAATGTGGTGGCTATGATACGATTGCTATTATCCTGAATAAGAGACGTAATGGTATTCTTAGAAGAAGCGGTGATTTTAGCAAGATATTTGTCAAGACTGCGTACATAATTCTGTTTGATACTGTAATAGCACAGGTTATTCCCTCCAATCCACAAGTTGTCCTGCTTGTCTATCATCAATGAGTTTACAGCATAGATGTATTTGTCGAGAAGGTGTAGCTTTTGAATGCTGTAATCTTCCAGGTTCATATAATATACCCCCGAAAGCGTACCCAGATATAAGATATCTTTATGACGGATGATAGCCTGAACTATTTCCGACCGTTTCGTATGGTCGGACGGGTCGATAGTGAAATGTTTGAATTCTTTTTTATCAATCGAGTAACTGCAAAGTCCGCCGAGATGAGTCCCAATCCATACTGTACTGGATGTATCATCATAATATAAGGTCTTGATATTATTGTGGGATATTGTATTGTTCTCTTTCGTATAGTATGTATATGAATCTGTCTCGGGTAGATAGGATACCAACCCGTCTCCTTCTGTACTGATCCATAGCCGTCCTGTCTTGTCTTCTATAATCTTGCTGATTACGGGTCCGATACCGGCGTGCCCCAGTTTCAGATTATTATATTCAAAGATGTCAGTATGCGGATTGTAGTAATCCAAGCCTCCATAGTAGGTACCGAACCACATTGTGCCTTGATCGTCTTTCATAATAATCCAGACAGAGAGGTTGCTTAGTCCCGCACTACCCTCTTTTTCCAGACCATAAAAACTGATATCACCTGTTTGCGAGTTGATAACATTCAATCCTAACATGGTTCCTATCCAGATATTTCCGTTATTATCTTCACATACTGTTCTTACATAATTGCTGGCTAAGGTAGCTTCCGTGTATTGGATAACGTCGCCCGATGGAGTTAGTTTGAATAATCCTTCATTCAGGGTGCTCACCCAGATGTTGTTCCGGCTATCTTCGTTTATCGATATAATTTCACTGCGGGTAGTCAGTACTTTCTGTTGCCTGCCTGATAGATCAATAGTAAATACCCCGTCATGTTTGGTGCCGATATATAATAATTTGCCGGACGTTTCTTTCAGCGATGAGATGCTTAGGTTGTTGCCATCAATTTTGTATTTGGCCTGGCATATACCTTCTTTATAATTATAGACACTATCCAATAAACCGATCCATAATGAGTTGGTACCATAATTGAAGGCAATGGACGGCAATATCTGTGTGTTTGGCTGGCTGAATATGATACGGCTTTCCTCTTTTATCAGGTCATATTCAATGATGCTGTAATCCGTATTGACATATAGGTGCCCTTTCTTGTCTCCACAGATTGTCGGAACAAGGTTGGACTGTATCCAGTTGTTTATTCCCATGAAGTTGACTGACTCAATATAATTTCCATTATATTTCTTCACACCGTCTTTAGTTCCAATCCATAAGATACCCGATTCATCCTGATAAAGTCCGTTAATCGTAATTTGGGGAAACATGGAATTGAGTGATAAATGCTGGAAGTTTACCGTCTCGAATCCAGTGATGGATGAGACGCATGAAACCAGCATAAATATAATAGCGACTAGTCTGTTATGTTCAGGCATATATTAAAAGCGTTAATTAAGTTTCTATTGTTTCCAAAACTTCTTATATTTAGTTTTGGTATTAATCTTAGGGATTCATATAATGGGGGACTATTATTATATATCTTATATCTGATAGCAGGTTCGATAATCACAAATGTATCGTTATTTTTTGAGATAATGAAACAAAAAACGGTTTGTAATAGGGATATGAACAAAATTATGGAACCTTTGGAACTTTTTTATCCAATGCTGCTTCCCGTAATCTCCTACTTTTGCTCTTGCTATCGGGAGAAAACCTTTGCATGGATCTTTAAATTTTTAATATATCTCAAATTATAAGCAAAGAAAATATGAAAAATTATGTGGCGATATGTCTGCTCTCATTGATGGTATCAGGATGTGCGAAAACCTTGGAACCTTCTATGGAACGCATGGTCGATGATGCCCTGAACCGGGCGGTAGAACAATATAAGTATATGTACTCTGTCATGGATTCTATTCCGGAGATGTTACCCCGTTCGATAGATAAGAATGGCGCGCTTGAAACCTCGGATTCTTATTTCTGGACGAGTGGCTTTTATCCCGGGACTCTTTGGTATTTGTATGAATATACCGGAGATGAGCAGCTCAAGGAGATGGCTTCCAAGATGAGTGATAGAGTCGAGATCCAGAAGTATAATAAAGATAATCATGATGTCGGTTTTATGATAAACTGTTCTTTCGGAAATAAATACCGGCTATTGGGCGATACTTCCTGCCGGGATATAATCACTACTACAGCCCGGTCATTATCTACGCGTTACCGTTCTGCTGTAGGATGCACACGTTCATGGAGTCATCCGGGCACTTTGCATTGGCAGTTTCCTGTAATCATTGACAATATGATGAACCTTGAATTACTTTGTCGGGCAACGGAGTTCTCTGGTGATAAACGTTTCTATGATATGGCAATTTCTCATGCTGATAAAACAATGGAGAATCATTTCAGACCGGATTATAGTTGTTATCACGTGGTGAATTATGATACAATTAGCGGCCATGCACTTCAGAAATGTACATGGCAAGGGTATAGTGACGAATCGGTATGGAGCAGGGGACAGTCTTGGGCATTGTATGGATATACTATGATGTATCGGGAAACGAAACAACCACGTTATCTGGAACAGGCAAAGCATATTGCCAGCTTCCTTCTTAATCATCCGAAGATGCCTCAGGATAAGATTCCTTATTGGGACTTTGACGATCCAAAAGTTCCGGATGCCTTGAGAGATGCTTCAGCTGCTGCCATTATGGCTTCTGCTTTACTGGAATTGTCGGGTTATGTAGACAAGGTAACCGGACAAGGATATATCACTGTTGCCGAAACACAGCTTAGAACATTGGCTTCGGATGAGTATCTGGCAAAGCCGGGAGAAAACTGCAATTTCATACTTAAACACAGCGTAGGCTTTTTACCACAGAATAGCGAAGTGGATGTCCCCCTGACTTATGCAGATTATTATTTTGTAGAAGCATTAATGAGGTATAGAGCTATGCACTTGAAAGAATAGAGTTACTAACTAAAATCATTACTATATGAAAAACAAGTTGATGAAGGTATCGTTGTTACTGTTTTTGATGGCTCTCATCGCAGGCAAGTCACTTTCTCAAAACCAACCGGTTAGAATTAAAGCGGAACATCCCCGCCTGATTCTGTCGAGTACGGACATTGAGTTGATGCGGGGAAATGCTCTTTCGGGCATTGAGCCTTGGAAAACAGCTTGGAAAAAACTGGAAAGTGAGATAGACGGTTATGCAGATGAGAAATGGAAACCGAATGTATATCGGGGAGATGCCAGTATGTCTTTCTATAAAGCCGCCATACGTGACGGGTCGGCTGCAAGAGATTTGGCAATAGGCTATCAGATCACTAAAGATAAACGTTATGCGCACAAAGCCATTGAAATAATCAATGAATGGTCTTCTCCTAAAAATGCTCCGGGCACTTATTTCGATCCGGATAAATTCTATCCTAATACCGGTATGTTGGTTTCACGTGGCGTATTTGCATTCCTTTATGCCTATGATTTGCTTTGCGCGGATAACTTGATAGGAAAAAGTAAGCAGAAACAATTTGAGGCATGGCTCCGGATATTGCTTCCTCATATAGAAGAAGGCGTGAAACGCTGGGTGGAGAATGACTACTTTGGAAAACAATATTTTCAGAATCATATAGTTGCAGAAGTTGTGGGGTTGATGTCTATTGGCATTATTTTACGTGATAATGAGTTGGTGAACCATGTATATGACGGAGAAACAAATCCACATAATATAAAGAAGGTAATTGAGGGTATCATTTTGATGAAAGGACAACCGCCTTACTGTGGTGAGCCCGGCTCATGGTCAACACAGGATGGAGAGATTATGGATCGTTACAGACATTTTGCATTGACTCATTACGGACAGACTACAAAGCCGAACAGAGCTTTACAGTATGCGGGATTGTCGACTAATTTGCTAATGATAGCAGCAGAGATGGGACGTTTGAACGGTCTGGATCTTCATCATTATGTAGCTCCTACCGGTGAGAGTATTAAATTACCTTTGCTCTTCTATGCTGATTTTTATATCACTAAAGATGCTTCTATTAAGGGAGGATTTTATACAGGTGAAGACTCTTGGATTAACTACAACGATCAATCAGTATTTACATTGTGGGAGGTAGGGCATGTCCGTTATCCGGAGGAGAAAATCTTTAATGAGGTTTTGCATACCAATGATCGTACAGCTCATAACCTGCATTTGTTAGGTCCGGTGATTCTGACTCACGGACGCTGTATTGAATAAAATAATCTTTAATAATTAATATCTATGAAACAGAGAAACATCAGTAAAGGAATATATTCATTATATGTGATTATGTTCATGCTCATGATCCCGATAGGAGATCTGTGGGCGCAAGATCCGTTAAACATAAGCGGTAAAGTCGTAGATGTGAACAATGAGCCCCTGATTGGAGCTACCGTTCAGGTAAAAGGGAAGCAAACAGGGACCATTACTAATATAGAGGGGCGGTTTTCTGTCAAGGTTCAGGCAAAAGATATACTTGTCATCTCTTATATGGGATATACTTCTCAGGAAATGATTGCATCAAAGGCTAATGGAGCGACTATCACTTTGGTTGAGGATGGGAAAACATTGGAAGAAGTGGTGGTAGTAGGATACGCTACCCAGAAAAAAGTGAATTTGACAGGCTCGGTATCTACGGTGAACCTGACTGAACAGGCTGAAAGCCGCCCGATGACCAGTCTTTCAACCGGATTGGCAGGATTAAGTTCGGGACTGTATGTCAATCAGGGATCAGCCCGTCCTAATAACGATGGAGCTACCTTGCTTATCAGGGGACAGGGAACTCTGAATAATTCTTCACCATTGATTATTATTGATGGAGCAGAAGGAAATATAAATGAGGTTAACCCACAGGATGTAGAATCTGTTTCTGTACTGAAAGATGCGTCATCTTCTGCTATCTATGGTTCAAGAGCCGCCAATGGGGTTATCTTGATAACGACCAAGAAAGGCTCGGAAGGCAAAGCGTCGATTTCCTATAATGGGTATGTTTCTTTCCAGAAACCTTCGAATACAATTGAAACTGTATACAACTATGCCGATTATATGGAGTACTATAACGAAGCGGCTTATAATGTTGACCCGACAGCAATGCCGGTATATTCGGAACGGAAAATAGCGGAATGGAGAGTTCACCCCAATGAACCTTACTTGTATCCGAATACAAAGTGGGAGGATGAAGTTTTTTCAACAGGGGTGTCTACTAATCATAATTTATCATTCTCTGTCGGAAACCAAAAACTGAAAGCATTTGGATCTGTAGCTTATCTGAACAATCCGGGTATTGTGGAGAATTCGGCTTATGAAAGATTTACCGCCCGTTTGAATGTGAATGCCGAACTAAAGCCTTGGATTACAATGGGAATGAATATTAGCGGTCTGAAATCAAATGCCGAGATGGGTTCCAAATACATGAGTTCGCTTTTTAGTAACATCTCCAGCCCCGGTATTGTTTACCGGCATCCGGATGGCAGGTATGGATCTGCCGAGAATCTGGAAGAGAATCAGCAAGTGCAAAGTCCTCTCTATCATCTGAATATGTATCAAGGAGATATTGAAGTTAATAACTAAACTTCCCGCTTTTGGACGAATATAAAGGTTTTCAAAGGTTTAAATATAGAAGCATCTTACACGTATCGCCGTAATAATTCGCAAGAGGAAGAGACTCCGGTTTATGCTGACCGTTGGAGTTTTCAATCTAACACAATAACCCAGATGGCAGCTGGTAGAACGTTTGTAAGGAATAAGAATTGGACTAATACGCATCACGTAGCTGATGTGGTAGCTCGTTATCAGAAGACATTTTTTGATAAGTTGGATGTAGGTATATTGGTGGGAGCTAGTCAGGAAAAGGATAATGTAAAATGGTTTGAGGCGAAGAGATATGATCTTCTTGCAGATAATTTGTCTGTTATTAATGGTGCTACCGGAGATTTTGAAACAAGTGGGGCTGCAACAGACTGGGTGATGCGTTCTTATTTCGGACGAATAAACCTGTCATGGGCGGACAAATATCTGTTTGAAGGGAATATTCGCCGGGACGGTTCTTCCCGCTTCCATAAGGATCATCGATGGGGGACGTTCCCTTCTTTCTCCTTGGGATGGCGTATGTCGGAAGAGAACTTTATGAAGTCAATTAAATGGCTGGATATGTTGAAGTTGAGGCTCTCATGGGGTGCATTGGGTAATAATGTGGTAGATAATGGTTCTTCGTCAAATTTGGTGGTAATCTCTTTTTTATTTCAACTGTCTTCTTCTT
>USSR01000239.1 GCA_900557355.1 uncultured Bacteroides sp. | reverse complement strand
TTATGTTTCGTAAACTTGTAGCAATAGAACCTGTAAGTCTGATTCCGTCAGCAGAAAAAGAACTGCACTCGTATGCAGATGAAGTTGTGATGTATCCTGATATTCCGGCAGGAGATGAGGAAATTATAGCCCGCATCGGAGATGCCGATGCTGTGCTCCTGAGTTATACTTCCCGGATAAACCGTGCGGTGTTGGAGGAGTGTACGGATATTAAATATATCGGGATGTGTTGTTCGTTGTACTCTCCCGAAAGCGCCAACGTGGATATCCGCTATGCCAATGAACGGGGAATAATCGTAACCGGTATCCGCGATTATGGCGACGAGGGTGTGGTGGAATATGTGGTCAGTGAGTTGGTGCGTTGTCTGCATGGGTTTGGTCAGGAATCATGGGAAGATATGCCGCGCGAGATTACCGGGCTGAAAGTTGGTGTTGTGGGTCTGGGTAAGTCCGGTGGCATGATAGCGGATGCATTGAAGTTTTTCGGTGCGGAGATTGCCTACTTTGCCCGTAGCGAGAAGCAGGAGGCGGCAGCTAAAGGATATCGTTTCCTGCCGTTGAACGAACTTCTTGCTCAGAGTGAGGTTGTTTTCTGTTGCCTCAATAAGAACACGGTTTTGTTGCATGAGGCGGAGTTCGGACAACTGGGAAACAAGAAGATTCTGTTCAATACCGGATTATCCCCGGCATGGGACGAACCGGCATTTGTCAAGTGGCTGGAAGGTGACAATCTTTGTTTTTGTGATACGGTGGGAGCTTTGGGTGGAGAGCAACTTTTGAGTCATCCCCATGTCCGTTGCATGCAAGTATCCACTGGCCGCACCCGTCAGGCGTTTGACCGCCTGAGCGAGAAAGTGCTTGCCAATATAAAGGAATATATCAGGTAATCGAATCAGAAGAATACAATCGGTGATGTGATATTGAGCAGGGTGTTCACCACAGACCACCCTGCTATTTCAGCCGTGGCACTGTACACATCGATTACGGCATGTACCTGCTCATTCTTTATTTCTACTCTTTGCGTATCTCCCACAAATCCGGGGGTGGATTGCATGGACATTTGCATGTTTTCGGGACCGACAGAAGCCAGTGAGGCGGCAACGGCTACATTAACTTTGGTAGGGAACATGGCGATGGCTTCGGTTGCATTGCCTGAGAAGACAACCCGTTGTTCGGTTTGCAGAGCCTCATCATATACAGCAGTTCCTTTCAAAGCATTAGGACCCTTTTCATTAAAAAACTTGGCGGTTGCATTTCCCATCAGAGAGGCTGTGCGCAGCACATCAAATCCGCCGGTAGCCCCGGAGACGATATAAACACGTGTGCCATTTGCTTGGGCTGTCTTCATCACTTCCTGATAAAAAGCTGTGTCTGCCAGTGCGCCGATAGAAAGGGTGACGATAGAAGTCCCGTTCTTCAATGCAGGCAGGGCAAGTTCTTTCATGGCGGCAGGAGAGGCTGCTTCCACTAAGTAATCGGGCTTCAATGCCAGTAAATCTTCTATGGTTGTGCAAGCCATACATGTTTTTCCATGTTGCTGCATTTTGGCAACGATACGTTCAGCTTTTTCTGCTGTACGAGAGTATACACCCACTAAATCATATTCAGGCAACAAGCCATTGACAACTGCATCCGAAACTATTCCGGCGAGTCGTCCACATCCGACGATAACTAATTTTTTCATGGGGCAAAGATACTCCTTATTCGTATAAACTCCAAAATGCAGCTATGAGCTTCGTCTATTTTTTGCGGGACGATATAAATGTTGTACTTTTGTTGTACAAAAAGCAATAAGAAGTTTGAGTATATGGGACGAAAAGAAGAATATAAACTGCAAAATGAGCAATACTTGGAAGCGTTGCGTGCAGAAGAAGAAATCAAAGAACTACCTTGCGGAATCCTCTACCGTGTATTGGAAAGTGGCAACGGTGATAATACTCCCCGTTTAAATAGCATTGTGACTGTGCACTATAAAGGTACCTTGATAAACGGTCGTGAATTTGACAACTCCTGGAAGCGCAATTGTCCTGAAGCATTTCGTCTGAACCAAGTTATCGAAGGTTGGCAGATAGCCCTGCAACGAATGCATGTAGGTGACCATTGGATAGTCTATATTCCTTACACAATGGGATATGGAACACGTAGCAGCGGCCCTATTCCCGCTTTCTCCACTTTGGTGTTTGAAGTTCATCTATTAGGAATCGCGTAAATATCATATCATCATGAAAATTCTGATTATTAACGGAAGTCCCCGCAAGCAAGGCCATATCTCAAAGATGCTTCAACTTATGGAAACAGAAGCAAAAGACAATGGCGACGAAGTAACCGTCGTGAGAGTTGCCGATCTGGCAATCCGTCCTTGCATCGGCTGCATGAGTTGCCGTGAGAAACTGAAATGTTGCCTGCCGGAAGATGATGCACAGCGCGTACTGAAACAGATAGAAGAGGCTCATGCCTTGATTATCGGTGCTCCCTGCTATTGGGGGAATTTGCCCGGACAACTGAAAGTAATGTTCGACCGCATCGTTTACGGAATGATGGGAGAGACATCGCGAGGCATTCCTATCGGGCTGCATAAAGGAAAAAAGGCCGTTATCGTCAGTACTTGCACCACCCCGTATCCTTTCAATATTCTTTTTAATCAGTCAAGGGGAGTGGTGAAAGCACTAAAGGAAATTCTGAAATGGAGTGGATTCAAAGTCATCTCTGCCATTGAGAAAGGCGGAACGAAGCAACATTCCGGACTGACGGAACGGGAAGTGAAACGCTGTCGCAAAGTGATACGTAAGCTGTAATCAGGAGACCATTGAAAGATAAATTTTAGAAGGAACGACAAATCTCTACCACCGTTTCTGAGATATTTGCGCGTGCAACTTCCGGTTGCATGGCCTGCTCCAACGTTATGGATGGTGGATTGATAGAATATACTCCCCGAAATCCTGCCCGATGCAGGTCGTCTGCATTTTCTACGCTACCGGCTATCAGTATAACCGGAATTTTCTGTTTGCGAGCTTTGTCAAGTATGCCGGAAGGAACTTTCCCCATTAATGTTTGTTTGTCGGCCTTTCCTTCGCCGGTGATAATCAAATCAGCACCTTTTATTTTATTGCTGAAATCAAGAGTCTCCAGCATCAACTGTATACCCGGTTTCAATTTTGCATTCAGAAAAGCCAGTAAACTGCCACCCATACCACCTGCCGCACCTGTTCCGGAATGATTGGAAATGTCTTTCCCCGTTGTGTGGAAAATGACTTCTGCAAAGTTTTTCATGCCTGCATCCAGCGCCTCTACCATTTTCCGATCCGCTCCCTTCTGAGGAGCAAAGATATATGCGGCGCCTTCCAGACCATAAAATGGATTTTGTACGTCGCAGGCAACGGTAAAATGGGAAGTTCTTAAATCAGGGTGGACGAAACTTGTATCTATGGAAACAACTTCCATTAAAATTTTTCCGTTACCAGTTTCCAATATCTTCCCTTCTTTATCCAGAAACCGGAAACCTAAGGCCTGTAACATTCCCAGCCCGGCATCATTCGTCGCACTGCCGCCAATGCCGATGATGAAGTTGCGGCAACCACGTTCCAACGCATCACGAATCAGTTCTCCCGTTCCGTAGGAGGTGGTCAGCATCGGATTCCTTTTCTCCGGCGGAACCAGAGGCAACCCGCTGATGCTTGCCATTTCTATAAAGGCCGTTTTCCCGTCTTCCAAAATGCCGTAGTAAGTATCGTGCCATTCCATGAGAGGGTTGTGGGCAGAAATCTGCACTTCACGTCCGTTGGTTGCTGCAATCAGCACATCCAGCATTCCTTCGCCGCCATCGGCTATAGGTAGAGACGGAATTTCACACTCCGGGAATACAGAACGAATACCCTCAGCAGCAGCTTTTCCTGCTTCTGCCGAGGATAAACATCCTTTGAAGGAGTCGATGGCGATGACTACTTTCTTCATGTATTTAGATTTCCTCTATATCTTCTATATCTTCCAGTTTGGCTTCGGTCTTAGCTTCCGTCTTTGTCAATTTCTTGGTATTGTTGGCAATAACTGCCAAAGCGCGATACAGTTCAGCAAGCAGGCGTGCAAATACAACAATCAGGAAGCCGTATATCGGCATGAGGAAGAAAATGCCTGTAGATACCGGCATGACGTATTGTAATTCGTTTGCTGCCAAGAGTGCGATAATCAGTGAGCAAAGTGTGCCAACAACACCGATATAAAGTCCGAGCCATTCACCCACTGTCTGTGTCAGATGGGATACTACAGGGATAGCAATGAATTCGTTGTCTTCCTGGTGGACTTCTTTCAGTTTGTTTTTCCGGTTCATCCAGAGCAGATAGCTGCCCCATGCACCACCGCAAAGGATAATAAATATCAGAATAAAAGCAAAGATTGCTTTCCCCTCGGCGAACTTGAAGAACCCCGTGTCGATGACTTTCACCAGGATTGCAATAGGAAATAGCAGATTTAGTACAGCAAAGATGACATAAAGCCAACGGAAAGGTTCACGGAAGAAACGTCCGTTGTCGATGTAACCCAGCAGAGGGTCGAGAAAGGTAAACAGCTTGTTGTTCATAGTGATAAATGTTACTTATGGGAGGACCTTGCATTCTAAGATTGTAAGTATGAGGCCCTGATACATACTTATAATCAGAAGTTTTTCTATTGAATGCGGTTCTGTTTTGACAAATTTACAAAAAAAACTTTTAAACTCTGTCCGTTTCGTCTGAAAAAGAGAGAGGATTAGAAACTATTTTCTTATAACGATGTGAATGCTTATTTTGCCAGCATGAGTGAAGATACCTACAAAACCATAAACGCCCCTGCCGAAGGGATTTATACCGAGAAGCGTAGCAAATTCATTGCTATCGCCTTGCCTGTGCGTACTGTCGATGAGGTAAAATCGCATCTGGAAACTTATCAGAAGAAATATTACGATGCCCGTCACGTCTGCTACGCCTATATGTTGGGAGCCGAGCGCAAGGATTTCCGTGCCAATGATAACGGAGAACCTTCCGGTACGGCAGGAAAACCTATCCTGGGACAGATTAACTCCAATGAACTGACCGATATACTGATTATCGTGGTCCGCTACTTCGGTGGCATCAAGTTGGGGACGAGCGGACTGATTGTAGCTTATAAAGCTGCTGCCGCCGAAGCGATAGCTGCTGCTGAGATTATAGAAAAGACGGTGGATGAGACGGTGGCTTTCCTGTTTGAGTACCCTTTTATGAATGACGTGATGCGCATTGTCAAGGAGGAGGAGCCGGAAATACTGGAACAGTCGTACGATATGGATTGCCGCATGGCGCTTCGCATCCGTAAGTCGATGATGCCGAAGCTGAGGGCACGCCTGGAAAAAGTCGAGACATTGCGCTTTGAAGAGGATGCGTAATGTCTCAGCTCCCCGGAGAAAATTCCTCCGGAACGTCTATTTCAGAGATAAATCGTTATAGTGGATTTTCCTGTGCGTCCCGTCGCAGAAGGGTTGTTTATAAGAGCGTCCGTAGCGACACAAGGCGATTCTTCCTTTTCGTACCTCTGCTTTTCCCTCCCGGTCTATCAATTTGAAATTGCCTTCTACAATAAAAGGTCCGTTGGGTGTAGCCGTGATGGCTACTGTATTTTCTTCTGTTTCCATATCATTGTTTTTTTAATGTTATACGTTTCAAATAAAACGTTTGCGTATGGAAATAGTTTATCCATTCACTTTTTTTGTATGGATTTCCTTATCTTTGTGCGCACTTATAAATAATATAGATATATGGCATTCGAAGCAACAAAGCGTGAGTTGGGCGAACTCTACACATTCTTTCGCCTGTTGGCAGACGGAAAGGTTTCATTGGGCACACCGCAAGTTCGGAAGGATGAAGCAAAGTGCTGGCCCATTGCGATGGTACAAAGGGAAGAGCATGACGGCACGCGCCGTTATTATATAGAACAGGAAAATATCCGTATCGTCAGCGGGACGGTGGAGAAAACGGGGACGTTTACTGTGGCTGACAAGGAAGAACAGAACATTCCCCGCGAAGACTTTGGCGGGGCGGCAGAGATTATACTTGAATTGCTGAAAACGACTGCCGGTTCTGATACGATTGAAGTTCCTGAAGGTCTGGAAGGTTTTCTGGATGCCATCAATGTCTACGATTTGGAGGCGAAGACGGAAGACCGCACGGATTTCTCTGTTGCCTTCTGGCACGCTGAAGCACCGTTGACGGGATTTAATGTCCGTTGCCGCCTCAGTTCGATGAACCCGTTGCTGGATGGCGGACGCACGGCAAACCTGAAACTGGAACAGTCGGGCATCAAGTTTGCTACGCCTACGGTGAACAAGGTGAATGCTTTGCCGGAATCTCCGACGGAGGTTACGGAACGTATGCTGATGATTGAGCGTCTGGGCGGAGTGCTGAAATATTCGGATGTGGCGGACCGTGTGTTCCGTTGCAACCTGCTGATGATTGATTTACACTTCCCCCGTATGTTGGCGGAGATGGTGCGCATGATGCACCTCGACGGCATTTCCCGTGTCAGCGAACTGACGGAGCGTATCAAAGAGATAAATCCTCTGAAGATAAAAGATGAACTGATAAACAAACATGGTTTCTATGAGTTTAAGATGAAACAGTTTTTGTTGGCACTTGCTTTGGGCATGCGTCCGGCAAAGATTTATAATGGTACGGACTCAGCCGTGGAAGGTATTCTGCTGGTAAATGCGGAAGGGGAGGTGCTTTGTTATCATAAATCGGAGCGCCAGGTATTTGCCGATTTCTTATATCAGAACACTCGTTTCGAGAAAGGCTCGGTAGATAAGGATAAGTACGGTTTCCTTGAAAAAGAGAACGGCGTGTATTATTTCAGACTGAATGTAAAGATTGGGTTGACAAAAAAATAATGAGTATGAATGAGATTTTAAAGACCATCAAGTCGCGTCGCAGTGTGCGCGCTTATACGGAACAACAGATTTCGCAGGAAGATTTAACTGCCATTCTGGAAGCGGCAACCTATGCCCCCAGTGGTATGGGACTCCAGACGTGGCATTTCACCGCTATTCAGAATGACGCTGTACTGGAAGAACTGAACGAAAAGATTAAAGGCGCTTTTGCCAAGAGCGATGAACCCCGTTTGCAGGAACGCGGACATAGCCAGACGTATTGTTGTTATTATCATGCTCCTACACTCGTCATTGTTTCCAACGAACCGACACAGTGGTGGGCAAGCATGGATTGTGCCTGTGCCATGCAGAATATTTTCCTTGCAGCCAAGTCTCTCGGCATCGGTTCCTGCTGGATAAACCAGTTGGGGCAAACTTGTGATGATCCTGATGTGCGTGCTTTCCTTACGAAGCTGGGCATCCCCGAAAACCACCGCGTATATGGTTGTGCCGCTTTAGGTTACGCCGCTGCCGCTCCGGTGAAGGAGAAGAAACTGGCGGAAGGCACTGTGACGGTTATTAAGTGATACTGAACGTTCCCTTGTTCTCTATATTTACTTTCGTATGCTGAATATATTTGTCATCTGTTGTCCTGCATAGAGGTATGGGATAAAGATGACTGGATTGAATGTTTTGCCATCTTGCGGAGCTTGATGGAAAAGAATGCAGGGAATCCGTATGATGAAAATGCAAAAAGAAAGCATTTGGGGAGAATGAAAGGAATGTTGTATGGTGATATTCCTGTAAATGCTTCCATACGTTTGTATATGGTTAAATTTCAATCAAATGGACTTTAAGAGAATGATTGGAATGCTTCGAAATGTAGCGGATAAAACTTCTTTCAGAAGAAGATTTTTCCATGTTTTGGATAAAAATAGCCTTATATCCGATAGGGCTACACCCTTTTAAGTACATGGTTACACCCTTTTGTGCATATGGCTACACCCTTTTTGCTGAATGGTGTAGCCCTTTTTCAACCCCGTTATCTCCCCTGTTATGTTCGTTTCTGCCGATAGGAACTTCCGTTACTGCTCGTGGGAACTCCGGTTTCCCTTAATGGGAACTCCAGTTCCCTTTAGTGGGAACGACAGTTTCTCCTTGTGGGAACGCTCGTTTCCTGCTGGTAGGAAACCCCAATTGCTTGTTTGCTAATTGATTATGAAAGCATCTGGAAAGTGTCAAAAAACGATGCGAAGCTGCAGGGTAAATCGGGAGCCGATGGACGAATAAGTACTAGATAAAAGACAATATGAGGAAAAGTCATAACAATAACGAAAAGACTTTTCTTCGTATGTTTACCCATCGTTGATGTAGCGAATCACTCTTGCCGTTTTCTTTCCCCACTATACAGCAAAGAAGGTGTTCATAAAAATGCCCGCAGGGGAGGCGGCAGTCAGGTAATTAATGAATTATACATGAAGCAATTTCGTATAATTCCGTCGCCTCGCCCTGTGGGCTCCCTCTTTTCACAAAGCGGGTTGAAATGAAGCTATATTCCGATAAGAATTTACTTCATTTATCTCTGCATATCAATGATACCGCTATCCGTATCGCTATTGTTCAATCCCTTGTTACCGGCTTTGTGTTTGCGGCCGAACTCAAACGTATAGCCTACGCGGAGTATGAACATCTGTCCCGTTTCTTTTACAAAAGTTTCCGAACGGAAAGGCGCTACCTCACTGATACGTTCTTTTCCCACCTTATAATTATTGGTGAAAGGAAACAGAACACCAATCCCTGCCTGAAAGTTCTGCTTGGCATACATCGCCATAAATGCGGTCTGATTCTCATTCTTCTTGATGGTTTCACCAAAGAAGTTATTCTGCACCTTCCGGAACTGCCCGAGCAGTGAGAAACCTTTGTATTGCAATTGCGCCATCACACTGTAATAAAATTCATCGTACGTGTGATTGTATGTCAAGCCTTCCGACCAATTGCGGGTATATCCTCCCGAAGCATAAAGCGTCAGGAAATCTTTCAGCCCGAAGAGCGTTGCGCCGTTGATGCCTACCATCAGTTCCGCATTTAGGCTTTGGAACGACCGTTGGTTTTCATCTTTCAATATCAGTTTCCCGTCCTCAACGAAGATGCTTTCCATGATGGGACTGTCGTAATACTGGTGGCGCACGCTCAGATTGGCATTGAACTGCTTCTTCGAATAACTGTAAGACAGAGAGTGG
>USSR01000238.1 GCA_900557355.1 uncultured Bacteroides sp. | reverse complement strand
TAATTGGGATACCGTATTCCATTCAAAAAGAAGTTCATACAGAATGCCCGTGTTTATCTGACAGGGGAAAATCTTCTGATGTGGGATAAATATGAAGGTGGTTTCTCACCTGAAGCTAACAATGGCGGTTCAACGGGAGACTATGACTACGGTTCATATCCGCAAGCCAGAGTCATTACGTTAGGAGTGAATGTTACATTCTAAATAAAAAAAGAAAGAAACTATGAAACTATATAAATATCTTATAAGTGGAGGATTAGCGCTGACATTGTCACTGTCCTCTTGTGAAAGTTGGCTGGAAGTGGAGCCTAACGACACACGTACCACGGACTATTTCTATTCAACTCTCAGTGAAATGGAACAAGCCATTATCGGTATCTACAACGGTCTGCTTCCTATTTCGGACTACTCCTGGCTTATGTCGGAAGTTCGTTCAGACAATGCGTGGGTGGATAAAACGACGGATAAACAACGTGACTATATCGATATAGGAACTTTCAATCCCAACATTTCTACCATCAGTACCCTTTCCGGAGCCTGGAATAATCTGTACGAGATTATAGCCCGTGCCAATATGTTTCTTAGCAAAACCGACGGGGTTACTTTCTCTTCAGAAGCTATCAAAAACCAGTTTATCGGCGAGGCCAAATTCCTTAGAGCATTGGCTTATTTTGACTTAGTACGCTACTTCGGACGTATTCCTATCGTATTGGAACCGGTATCTGTGAATGAAGCGATGACGATCAAACAGTCTGAACCGGTGGAGGTATATGAGACAGCAATCGTCCCGGATTTGGAGGACGCAGTAAAGAAACTGGTAGACACTCCGCTGAATTATATGGGAAACAGCGCTTCAGCCGGGCGTGCTACCCAAGTGGCTGCAAAGTCTTTATTAGGACGCGTTTATCTGACAATGGCAGGATATCCCGTACAGGATGCATCTAAAAAGGCGTTGGCCGAGGAACTATTTAGCGAGGTGATCGATTATTCTTTCGCCAACAATAAATATTGGGCGAGCACAGCCGACGAATGGATTAAAATATGGATCAGTGACAACGACAACAAATATCATATTTTCGAGATCCAGTATATTGCGGCCAAGAACTATGGTAATCCAATGGTATTCAACTCTGTACCGGCTGTCAACGATTCTTATACGAAGATACAAATGTCCGGTAACAGAATATGGTGTGAGAACCAATTGGACGGTATTTTCAAGCAAACCGACGAAACTGGTGCTTTCATTGACAAACGTTGTGCAGGAACTATCAATACAAGTGAATTTGTCGACGAAGACGGAACTCCTTATACAGGAGGGGATTTCTTCCTAAAATTCTTCGAGCACAAAATGAAACGCAAACTTTTAGGATACGAAGACATCGATGACCAGATTGCCGACCGCACCTATTTCCCCATCAATTATCCACTAATCCGCCTGGAAGATGTGATGTTGATGTATGCTGAAATTGTAGGACCTACCGGCAAAGGGAAAGAAATGGTGAATAAGATTCGTACACGCGCCGGACTGGATGCTTTGGATGATGATATTACCATCGAGAATTTTGCAGACTCTGTAGATATTGAACGCCGCCGTGAACTGGCATCTGAAGGAATACGCTGGCACGATTTGGTACGTCAGGACCGATATGTAAGTGTATTGCAGGATATGTTCAAGCGCAATGGTTCCGATGCCAATGGAGTTATCACCAAGCCGGAAACGTACGAATTATACAAACTGGTCACCAAGGACTCATACATCTACCCGATACCGGATTCACAAATGAAAGTAAAAGAAGGATTGTACGAACAGAATAAAGGATATAATTAAGCGACATAATACTATTTATAAATTTGTTTGAAGGTTAGTAGTGAAAGTCCTCCGGCGGCAGCTTGGAGGACTTTTACTTGTATATGTCCAATTAACATCTATATCCTGATCTAAAAAAACGCACACTTTAATCTAAACACATAGATGAAATAACTACTTCTTCCGCATAAATGAACGATTTCATACGTACGGATAATATTAATAAAATTATCTATAAGAATCAATATATTACAGTTGAGCATAAGGAAGTATGCCAAACAGTCCATTAATATCCTAATAATAAGTCTTTATTAAGATAATGCAATTTCTTCCTCCCAAAAGAGATAAACAACCTAATGTTTTTACAAATTTACTTTCAGCAAGGCACTTTTATGATATTAAGATATTGATTATCAGATTTGCAACATTCTTGTTTCTCCCCTATATAAGCTTTAAAAACAACAAATCTGTTGCAGGAGAATATAGATCATAAAACCGGAATAGAATAACAGCAAACCAATGAAACAGCCCTCATGTGACGCAAAGATATTATAAAACAATAAAGAGAGAGAAAGCCGTATTTAACAGCTTTCCCCCTCTCTCATACAATACAACAATGAGTTCTACCTTATTTTCCTATAACACCAGCCCAATCTCTGGCAAAGCGGAAATTACCGATATTTCCTTTAAAGCCACTGCGATTTCTAAACGAAATAGCTTTCAGACCAGCTTTCAATGCACCTTCTTCACCAGCCACTACAGCATCGGCTTTCGGTTCATTCTGATTTAATTCAGGGTCAACGAATAAAGAAACCTCATTCTTGTCATAATCAACTTTCAATACCAGCAGATGCGTTGTATTATAATCATATACCATAGGAGCTTCGTTGCGTTCTTTCATCAAGCCTACAGCAAATTTGATTTTATCATTTCCTTCACGTCTGACATATACTTGACCACGATTTCCTCCGCCAACATAACTGGCACTGGCAGCCAGGATATCTGCCAAATTACTTGAACCTACTTTAGCAAAGTTCACCAGACAAGCCAGGTAATAAGTTCCTTTAGAGTAAACTTTTCCTGATTCTACCAAAGAATATACGCTGACACGGGAACCTTTCACACCTTGCGGAAAACCAAAATTGATAGATGATCCCGCCTCACTATATCAATCATAAGTCAAAGCCTTTCCAACAGTAGGACTTACAACCCCTTCAACCGGTGTCGTGGTAAATGCCCCACACCAGGTATCTACGTTAATAGGAGCCCGTTTATCATCATAAACCATTTTCTCCAAAGTATCGCCTACCTTATAACCTTTCAACAGGTCATTCTTCAAAACTTGTGCCTGGCTTCCCAATGCAAGAACTGCCAACGCCATTGATACAAACACTTTTTTCATAATCCCTCTTCTATTTTATGTTTTTAATCTACGTTATTTATTGATATTGAACCGGAATAATCCGCTATTATATTTCCATTTATTAATTACCATCCGGTTTCTCTATCTCCGTAAACGGGCAAAGATTCCATTTAAAGTCTTCGAATCTGTCGGGATGGTCTGGATTGAATCCTTTATAATCCTTCCTCAAGAACTTCACCGCATCCAAATCAGCTTTCTTCATTCCTTCAATAATACATTTAGCCAGTTCATAAGCACCGAAAGTATTGGAGTGGGAATTATCTTTCAGTTCCTTTGTCTGTCCCGGATAAGTATTAGCCGGATAATGCACGAACGCATGTTTAGAGTCATCTTCGCCCATTGCCTCGTAAAGTGTACGACTTATTTCATTCAAATCAATCAAAGGTACGTTTTCTTTGGCTGCCAACCAACGAATCGCATCAGGATAATCAAGGTGAGTGTTTACAATCTTACCGTTCTTATCAAAACGACGACGTTGCGTCGGAGTCACTAATACAGGATACGCACCTCTGGAACGGGCTTCATCAATATAAATCTTCAGATTATACATGAAAGAATAGAAAGCTCCTTTGCCGGGTCCTTTCTGTTTCTGATCGTTGTGTCCGAACTCCATAAAGAGATAATCGCCCTTCTTCATCTGTGTCAGGGCTTTTTTCAAACGTCCGGCACCGATAAAGGTATTAGCAGATTCTCCGGATTCAGCATAATTGGCAATAGCTACCTGATCGGTGAACCACCGTGGAAACATTTGTCCCCAAGCGGCCCAAGGTTCGTTATCATAATCAACCACGGTGGAGTTGCCGCAAAGAAAAATGGTAGGCACTTTATCTGCACGTTCAATGGCCAGAGAAGTGATACGGGGCGCATCACCATTAAATTCAAGAGTCAATTTATCATCCCAGTTCAGTTTATTCTTTTCACGTGCCTTGATTTTGACTTTCTCTCTTTCGCTGATTTTCATGTTCCGCTTGTTGACGGTAAAAGATTCGGTAATCATTTCTCCCTTTTTAGTCGGAAGATTTTCAATAAACAGTCGGCGGGACTCGGCACGCACCGTAGTATTTCCGGCTGAATCCTTACTGCCAAGGGTGACGGTTACTTTATAATTGCCATCGGGAACATTGACGGAGAAGAAGAAAGGCTGATTGCTTTTTCCATCCCACGCCGGTTGCAAATCATATCCGTAACCTTGTTCGTCATTGAACAAGGTTTCGGACGTCACTTTAATAAATCCCTCTTTTACCTTTTTGTCGGAAGTAAAGTCGAATTTATAAACTTGCGCACGTACTAAAAGGCAACCGGTTACCAACAAAAGACTAATAAGAAATAGTATTCTCTTCATCATCATACAAATATCTTTAATTTAGAATCCCAGGAAAAAACGATAAGTGTAAGTATTGGTCTTGACACCACCGGTTCCTGCCGAGCCAGCTGTTTTAGAATAAGTAACAATGTACATATTCTTATTATTCCGTTCCGTACTACTCCAATAGGTAGCAGATATATCCATTGTTTTATCTGATACTTTTATCAACTTAGTATTCAGCTTACTCTCTAAAGAATTATCTTTATCCTGCAAAGCAACAAGTTCCCCACTGGAAGGCACATACCAACCGGTAGTTATAGACGGAGACGGGAAGCTACTTTCACAATCATCCTGATATTGGAAACATTCAAAATCTGTTTTGAAAGTATCGTAGTACAAATCTAATACTTCCGAGTTGTTATATCCCAAAAAGCGAAGGGGTTTGTTTTTATTATTTTCATTTGCATCATAATATCCGGTAACAGATACATAAGAAGAAGTAAACGAAGTGGTCATAAACCAGTCATGTATACTTTGAGTAAGAGCAGGAGAGAATTTGCCCGTTTCTGTATAGAGGCTCATAACTAACCCATGAACACAATTGGGATGCGAACGGAGCAATGCATCATTATTGGCAGTATAGGGAGTTCCCGCCACATCTTTATACAACACAGAAGGCATCGGATTTCCCACCCAACAAACGATTCCAATACAATTATCCTTTGCAGGTTCTGCTTCATTGCCACTTACCACACTTCCATCTGCATAATAATAATCGCCTACCTGCAGATGATGGGTCACCTCTTTATACCCACCATCGACAACAAAACGTTTGTACTTTCCTTCTTTCATCTTTTCAGCCGTATCAAGCGTACATTGCTTATCATTATAATGACCGATAATCTGATTTTCCGAAGACGGTTTTCTTAGCAAACGATATTCATCTTTCTTTGCGTCATAATAAGGAGAAATTTTAGTCCCTTCCTCTACATTATCAAGATAAAAAGCTACATCGACAGGCATAGCAACATAAGGAGTTTCTTCCGGTATTGCCACTCCTTCGGCATCTGTAAAGATATAACGAGTGGAAGGCAACTTCACAACAACCAAGCTCATACGGTGTGTTAACTGAAAGCTCAATGAGTAGTTTCCGTTCTCACCAATCAATGCAGTTGCATTTGAGGTCATCAAATCCTGTTTCGCATACGCTTTCTGATCACTTTGTTCTGTTGTCAATTCCCAACCGGCTGCCAAAGGAGCAAAAAAGTCATCACCTATCAAATCCGTTTTTCCTGTCATTTCCGGTTGATAAGGATAGTAAGCATAGAAAGTCACTCCAGCCAATCGATCATCATATAATATCGGTTTACCCGACCAGCTCGAACCATTGAAAGTGAAAGGCATATTATTGATTTCGTCTAATATCGCATCGCCTTTCACGGCGAACAGTCCAATCTGGTCGCCTTGTGTAAAGGTCGTGACGAATCCCGTATCTTCTGTACGCGTAGACGGTTCATTGCTAATTATCCCTGTATCAGTCACGTTCAGTACAATCCCATTCCGTACATTTCCCGGAACTTCTTCCTCATTTTGAGAACAACCAGCCCAACCGAACAATAGGATTGCCAGCAAGGCCACTTGTATAAGTTTATATTGTTTCATCTTCGCTTCAAATTTTGAATATTATTCTCTATCAGTTCCTTCAACCTCTTCGTCATCACCATCCCACGAAACAGAATCTTTCTCTATGGTCACTTTCAATCCCGGTTTGCCAACTCCTACATTGTATGTATATTGGTGTCCACCTTCTAATATGCCTTCACCATTGCCCGGCGTATGACCGAAATTCCTGCCGTCTTTCAACGCAACTTTAAAGAATAATTTGCCGGACATATCCTGCGGAATCATCAGCAACTGAAAAGAATAAGCGTATCCTTCTCTGGCATTTTCCAACAAATAAGGTTTCATCACTGTCGCTTCAACTCCTGCAGCAGACTGTAATTTGCCTTCTGCCATACTGCCCTTTGTTACAGCACTTACAGTGAACACAATATCTTTCAAATCTTCTTCTAATACCGTATCCCCGTCACCTTTCACGTTGATAATCAGCTTCACCGTTCCGTGATGGAATTTAAGTTTCCGCTCGCTACGGAATTTCATTTTCTCATAGGCATAAAGGAAATCCGAGTTTTTATATGATTCTTCAATAGTCTGATCGGAAGCTACGGTCCACTCTGTCAACAAAGTTTCCGAAGAAGGATACCAGGCAAACAAAGTCTCTTCTTCTGTCGTTGTATACCAATAAAGAGGATCGTTATTTTTAGCACTCATTTCTCCTGATTGAGAAACCTCATATAATTTCTGTGAGAAACCGTCATAAAGGGAAACGGATTCTCCACCATCCCATTCGGTCTTCTCCCCGATGCTACGCGTGAAAGTTATAGCTGACTTTTCTGCCATTAGCTCCATCGGATATTTATTATTTTGAGACTCGTCTTCTACTACATTGGTACAAGTTCCGAAGAAACCTGCTACTGCCAATAAACCACCGAGCCATAATTCATTTCTTTTCATATCATTCTTTTTTTGAATCCTTGTCAGTCGTTTATTCAGTAACCGAAGCAGTTACATCTTTATCATCTTCTACGATCCAGTCTTCTATTTCCGCTTTGGTAATTGTCATTGCAGGATTTTCGAAGGTCACATTATAAGGATAGGCATGTCCACTCTCCAGATTCTGAACAGGCATGTATTGCGTGTAGGTCTCATCATTCATTCTCACTTCCAACAAAACTTTCTCCGGCATATCCTGTGGGAATAAAATAATGGATGCAGTCATTTCACCTTCTGCCGGTTTAGCAATATCCATGCTTAATTCTGAATTTGGAGTAGCACCGCTTTTGGCAACAGCCTCACCGGTAGTCACATTAAAAGAGCCTTCCAGCTGCAGGCTTTTCAAATAGACTTTCATATTATTTAATGTAGCTCCGTTGGTTGCTTTAAACTTCAATATGATTTTAGTCATTTTATGTGAGAAGTCGAAGGTAACAGGAGACTCTGCACGAACTCCGGTAGCCTGGGCAAATAGAAAGTCTATTTGCGGCTGTTTGTCGGTTGTCTGGTCTGCTCCGCTGATTGTTTTTGCAATCACTCCTTCTGTACCCGGCAATGTACCATTCGCTCCCTGATACGGATAATAAGCATTCAAAGTAAACTCACCTTCTCCTTTCAAACGGATATTATTGTCTGTTGAGCCTTCGTTCACAACACGGAACGAACCTCCGGTTTCATTGCGATATTGGATATTAATATAGGTATCCACTGCATTAGCGGTCGCATTATCCTCATCCGCTTCAACAGTCACTCCAATCCGGTCGTCCGAGCCCCATGCCGCACCGACAGCACGAGTTTCCTGTACATTATTCACCACTTCATTGATATTTCCATAAATTTCGATGGGTTTATAAGCGCGATCCGCCTTTCCCGACTCTTCGTCACTACAAGCAGAAAAAGCTAATGACACTACCATAGCAGCAGCTAAATACATGTTTTTCATTGATGTCTTCATTTTAAGTTATTGTTTTTTTTAGTTTTTTACTCCTGCAAATGTAGACGTACTTATTGAAGTATACAATGGACGATTGTACGCAAATACCTTGGCAATTATCCATTCAAGGGAAGTAAGGCTACCGGAGTATAATTACCCATGGAGAAGTGTATATTATTCTATTATTTCAGCTTGTACACTTCCGTTCCGGCAAGCAGGAAACAACCTACACCGTAATCTTCAAAGTCGGGCACACTCTTATAAGTAACCGGCTGACCGTCTTTGGGCTCCTTACCCGTACCTTGTACATATCCCAGGAATCCGTTCGGATGTACGGCATCTTTCACCATAGCGTTCCACGCTTTTAAAAGGATGGGAAGATATTCTTTACGGTCGAGCAGTCCTGTACGAACCCCCCAAGCCATACCGTAAACAAACAGTGCTGTGCCGGAAGTCTCTTTGCCTCCGAAGTTCGTAGGATCATGAAGGCTGACATTCCAGAAACCGTCTTCACGCTGACACTTCTTCAATGCCTTGCTCATGGTCAGGAAATCATTGACATAGTCCTGACGGTGTTTTTCGTCAGAGGGAATTTCATCCAAGACACGCACCAAAGCAGCATATACCCATCCGTTTCCACGACTCCAATAGCAATCCTCTCCATTAGGCTCCTTATAGGGAGGATTGAAATCCTGATCGCGCCACCACAGACCGTCTTTCTGATTGAACATACCGGTTTCATCGTGCTGACTGCGTGTATAATAGTACATATCCCACATCTTGTCGTAGTACTTCTGTTCCCCAGTCATCTTTCCGAATTTAGCAAAAATAGGCATTGCCATCTGTACAGCGTCAATCCACCACCAGTCGTTCACCTGCGGGGTGTTCACTACCATATCGATACTTGCTTTGATATTCCGGATCATGTTCGGGTCTGACGGACAAATATTATATAAGTCGATATACGTTTGTCCACAGCAATGGTCGTCGGCGTTACGGGTGGTATTGCCGTTTCTCATTCCCCATTTGT